>CAMMZE010000085.1 GCA_946529195.1 uncultured Lachnospiraceae bacterium | reverse complement strand
GCTCTCGGCCACACCTGGGGCGCTCCTGAATTCTCCTGGGACAAGGACTATTCGAAAGCGACAGTTACCCGTACCTGCACCCATGACAGCTCCCATACGGAGTCAGAAGATGCCAAGGTGACCGGCATGATCACTGTTCCCACCGACAAGGTCGCAGGCAAGATCGAGTACACAGCGACAGTAACGTTTGACGGAAAAACGTTTACAGACGTCAAGTCAAAACCAATCGCGAAGGCCGGAACAAAGGGCTATAGTTTTACAGTCAAGCCCAACGGCTGGGTGAAGAACAGCAGGAATTCACTTGGCTTTACAGTGAAACGAAGCTCCTATGATGCCATGACCTTTGCGGCATTTGATAAGATCACGGTCGATGGAAAGACAGTTGAAAACAAAAATAATACCGCATATACCACGGAGAAGGGAAGCCTGAAGCTGACTTTCAAGCCTGCATATCTGAATAGTCTGTCGGCAGGCAGCCATACGCTGAAGATCTTCTTCAAGGATGGTTCTGTAGAGACTACATTCAATGTGCAGACGACCTCCGCTACCGGCAACGGCACCGCGGCCCGCACCACGAACGCGACCACGAACCGGACTGCAAATGCGACGACGAACCGCACCGCAACCGGAACGCCGACGGCCGGGGACACCAGAAGCGGGCCGCTGTGGATCGGCCTCCTCGCAGCGAGCGCGGCTGCCATCTGCGGAATCGTCTTTGTCCGCAGGCGCGGCAGACAGAACGAAGCTGGCGCCGGTGATGAAAAGGAATGATATGCTGATCCGCTGGGTGGCCCCATGGTTTCGGTTTCCGTCAGACGTCATTGAGCGTCCATGACAGAAGCAGCGTGACCGCCGTGGCAGATTAGCATGGCAGACCTGTCATGTAAGAACAAGAACAAAAAAAGAGAACTGAAACAGCAATGAGATTGTTGTCTCAGTTCTCTTTTTGTATTTGACAGATGCCGCCGTGAGAACGCCTCACCCCTCACTGCGGTCCTCGGTATATTGCTGCATGAGCTCTCTGCGGTTTTTGCAGGCGGTCTTCTGGAGCAGGTTGTGGATATGGTATTTGACGGTGCTCTCGGTGAGGAAGAGCTGCTCCGCGATCTGGCCGTTGGACTGGCCTTCGAGGACCATGTGGAGGATGGTGCGCTCCCGCCCGGTCAGGTCATGTTTTTTTGCGAAGAGTTCAAAGACTTCCTGTTCGCTTCTCTGGCGGATCAGCGTGGGCGCGTAGAGGCGCTGGTAGAGCTGGAAGAAGACGAAGACGGAGATGATGAACAGGAGGGCGGCGGCGGTGATGAGCACCACGGTATTGCCCGGCAGGAGCACCTGCAGGAGCATGTAGAGGCCGGTGCCGGCGGCGTCGCCCAGGCGGCCGAAGAGGAGTCCGAAGCCTGCCAGCCAGCCCACGTTGCGCTCTTTTGCCAGGTCGGAAAACAGGAGGATCCGGTAGACCGACAGATAGGCAAAAATAAAGTAGTCCAGGCACCAGAAGATCATGCTGGAGACTGGCTCACCGGTCAGGGCCAGCATGACGAAGGGGATGATCAGCGAGGCAAAGGCACAGATGGCACCGTAGCGCCGGCTTTTGTCGCTGACAAAGCCCGCGATCAGGAGCCCGACAGCATAGAAGATCCGGGACAGCTCCAGGCTCACGCCGCCGATGATATCCGAGGACGGGAAGTTGAAGCCGATGTTTTTGACCATGCTTAGGATGAACACGGATACGCAGGCCAGGACCAGAAATGAGCTGAAGGGCATGTCGGAAGGAATCACGCCGCCAGCTTTTTTCGAAGCGTCTGATTGCGAAGCGTCCGGCTGCAAGGTGTTCGGCTTTTCAGAGGAGTCAGGTGTTGACGTCCCTGAGGGAACTTTTCCCCTATATGGATAGAGGTACTGCCCCAGCCAGATGCAAAGTCCTGTCAGCACGAGATAGAAGATGATGATCCTGTCATCGTGCAGGGCATTCCCACCCCCGATCAGGGAGAGGAGGAGGGCCGCGACCGACGCGGCACAGTAGGCGGCACCAAAGATCAGGCCGCGGTGTTCCGCCGCGGCAGAGCCGTTTGTGGCGAAGGTCAGCTCCTGCAGATAGAAGGCGGCGATCATGCCGCAGAGCAGGTTCATGAGCAGGCCAAAGGAGATCGCGCCGGCCGGGTGGTGGCTCAGGAGAGCGGGAACCAGGCACACAGCGTGGAGCAGGAGGACGGCAGCAAACACGGGTCTGGTGATCGAGGCCTTCCGCCGGTAACAGCAGAGCGCCGTCGCGCCGATCCCGGCCGCCTGGCAGACATATCCAACGACCATGGTCAGCAGATCTGCAGCACCGGAGCCGACGAGAGCCAGAAGGTGATAGAGCCAGGACAGGTAGGCGGCGGACGTCAGCAGAAAGCTCACAAAGATGAGCAGGAAGACACGGTATTCTGCTTTCATTTTATGGAAGTTTTTTCGCATGTGAAGAATCCTTGTTTTTTCCTAATCATACAGCTGAAAAATCATACAGCTGAAAATATACAGCTGAATACATACGGCTGATTTTTGAGCATTTGCAGTTGGTTTTTGAGTAGTGACAGCTGGTTTTCGGAGACGAGGCATATACAGGCTCCTTCGGAAACCGATGGCCGTCGGAAAGATGTCTTTCCGGGGATGAGCCTCTCCCTGTGAAGACCATTCAGCATGCGCACGGCACATCCATGACGATTCAGCGCAGGGCGGGCGCATCTCACACATTACACGCATCATATCAGAGGGGAAACCTGTCTGCAACGAAAAAAAGATTATGAGTGATCGCCTGATGGTTGGGCCTGTACCAAATCAAACCCTGTTTTCCGGAAAATCTGTACCCGGCTCCCTTCATTCCTGCCTCTTTTTGCGGTATTATCACATACACGATCCTATCCAATCTGTTCGTCTGACCTGGTGCCTGGCCGGATTCGACCTGTCAGGGAACTGTCGTCGACACTGGAGAAAATGCGGGAAGACAGCAGGACGGCCTTATGTTTCCGACGAGCCTCTCCGGCGCCGCTTGCCGGGTTCGTCTGCAGACACTGATGGCCGGGACACCGATCGTAATGAATACCGGGAGCCTCCGGCACCTCCTGCCGGAGCCCCGGCTTCGTATCTTCTGTACCTCCTGTCTGTGTTCCTGCCCGTTTCTTTCAAAAAACGTTTCTCAAATAGAGCCGCAGTCTTTTTTATAAGGGCTGCGGCTTTCTGCATTTCGAAAGTTCGCACTCCGGCAGAGTAAACCTGGATATCGAATCATCAGGCAGTATAAAGGCCGATGGATGTAGAGAATAGACATTGATGCGCTCTCCTGAAAAATGTAAAATTATCATTGAACAGCGCTGATATATGACATTTTGCCAGAGAAATCGGGTGAAATCTATGGCTTGATCAGGATGGTTTTGACAGAGGGAGAGCAGAAAAGAGAGATTTCTGCATATACAGCATAAGACAGGACAGAATATGATGAAGAAATATGCAAGTGCATCGGGGAAAATCATTCCAAAGAAGAGTGGCAGGATGATGAAAAAAGTGAGGGGTATTCTGCTGGCTTTTGCGGCAATCTGCTTGTTCTGCATCGGCATGGACAGCAGGGAGGCATGGTCGTTTGAGCGCTCTGCAGGGCAGGCACAGGAGAGTTCCGGTAAAACCGGTCAACTCACTGATTTCCCTGATCCGCTCAATAGGAATTTTTCTGACAGGGATGATGATCAGACAGACCCGGAAGGGAAGTTTGAAGTTTTTTTCATTGATGTCGGGCAGGGGGATGCATCGCTGGTTGTCTGTGACGGTCATGCGATGCTGATTGATGGCGGTCATGGGAAACAATCTGACAAAATTTACTCCTTCCTGAAAGAAAAAGGAATCTCGCATCTGGATTATATTGTCGCTACACATCCTGATGATGACCATATAGGCGGCCTGTCCGGTGCCCTTAACTATGCAACCGTCAATCAGGCCTTATCTCCTGTCAAATCTGATGACAGTGAAGCATTCCAGAATTTTTTGAAATATCTGGAAAGACAAAACATAGCCATCACCGTTCCTGAGGCCGGGGAACAGTTTACGCTCGGCAGTGCTGTTGTGAATGTGCTTGGGCCTGTGTTGAAAACAGGGGAGGACAATAATAATTCGCTTGTATTGCGTGTCGAGTACGGCAAGCGCAGTTTTCTGTTTACAGGAGATGCAGAAAAAGAAGAGGAGGAAAGCATCCTTGATGCAGATGAAGAAGTAAAAAGCAGTGTGCTCAAGGTTGCCCACCACGGGAGCGCGTCTTCAACAAGTCAGGCATGGCTGGATGCTGTTCACCCTTCCGCAGCGATTATTTCCTGCGGAGCTAAAAATGAATACGGGCATCCATCGGAGGAGGTATTAAAACGACTGAAAGAAACCGGAATGCAGGTCTTTCGAACGGATCTGCAGGGAGATATTCAGGTCTATGTGGAAAACGGAAAACTTTTCTGTGCTGTTGAGAAGAACCCAGATGCGGATGTATTTGTGCCCGGGGATGCGATCGAGGAAGTTCCCGAACCGATTGCATTGATTGAGACGGGGGATCCGGATGCCGATTCTGCGAATATTACAAGAGGAAACAATGCGGACGAAGAACCCGGAGCGGACTATGTTGTAAACTCCGAAACAGATCAGGGTGAACCACCGGCTGCGGGAAATCAGGGTGCGGAAAATCAGGTTCATAACGAACCGGAAAAACATGAAATGGACTATGTGGTGAATACGAATACCGGTAAGTTTCATTTTCCGTCCTGCAGAAGTGTAAAGCAGATGAAGGACAGTAACAAATGGTATGTAACCTGTGACCGGCAGGAGCTGCTGGACCAGGGATATGAGCCATGCGGAAACTGTCACCCCTGATAATTACTGCCGGAAAAGCGCAGTATTTGATTGATCACATGATCATCTGGAAAAAGAGAATTCCCTTGCGAGCCCTTTTGTTCTTTTGTAAAAAATAATCAGTTCCGGAAAATCCCCGGAGAGATTTTAAAACATCCCGGAATAAGAATCGGTGAGGGCATAGGGGATCATAATATCAAAGCGTGATCCGGCAGTGAGACTCCTGGTCCTGCTGTAAGAGCGACGAGCCTGTAAATGAGCTTGTATAACTGTGAAAACAGGATAAAGTAAAAGAAAACATCGCGGGGAGCACCTTTCGGGCCTTCCTGCGATGTTTTTTGCTGTTTACTGTTAATCCGGAACCACGTAGCTAAAGAGATCCAGGCGCTTGACACCCATTTTCCGGAGAAGTTCGGCGCTGCGGGCCTGGTCTTCCGCAGTGTTGTACTGGGGGATGAGGGGGACGCGGACCAGGATCCGGTCCGGCCCGGCCTTCTGCAGGAGGCGCCGCAGGTTCTCTGTCATGAGGGTGCTGTTACCGTCGGTGTAGCGGTGGTAGATGCCGGGATCCATATCCTTGCAGTCGACGATGAATACATCGACTGCATCCTCGGCGCCAAGGACGTTTTCAGCCGGGACGGCGAGGCTGGTCTCCACGGTGATGCGCCATTCGGCGGGAGCGATCTCGCGGAAGCATCGGATAAAGTCCGTGTGCAGGAGGGACTCGCCGCCGCCGAAACAGATGCCGCCGCTGGTCGCACGGAAGTAGAGGTCGTCGATTTTCACGCGTTTCAGAAGGGCCTCGGCGGTGACCATCTCTGCAGGGGCCTCTGCCAGGAGGCGGGCATTGATACACCAGCGGCAGTGAAGGGGGCAG
>CAMMZE010000084.1 GCA_946529195.1 uncultured Lachnospiraceae bacterium | reverse complement strand
ACGGTTTTCTCGATGATGTCATCGCAGAAACGGAGGGAGCCAAAGGCCTGGGCCTCCCAGCGCTGGGGGCTTCCCATCAGCTGGCGCAGGATGGATTCGCTGTAAATATGATTGTCCTTGCGGGGCTGCAGGCTTTGCTTGCTGTATGCATCTGCAAACTGATCCGCCAGGGCGCAGTACCGCACCATGGCGTCTGCATTGAGGCCCATCCCGTCCAGAGCTGCTCTGTAGACGTCCCCGTCTGCCTGATAGGCCACGGTCATGCCGTGGGGGGCGGAGCATAAGGTCTCGAAGAGACAGTTGCTGAAATGAACCTTGCGCCTCAGCCCGCTCCTGGGTGAGAAGTAAAAACTATGGTAGCAGGCCTGGTCTGCCGCAGGGGGCAGCTCATACAGGCCAAAATAGTAGCCCTGCAGCTTGATGCCAGGCTTACAGGTAGATAAAAGTCTCTCCAGAGTCTCCTGCATGGTGCCGATCCAGCCGCTGTCCACCAGGGCATAGGGCACATCCTCCAGGAGGCCTTCCTGCCTGAGATACCCGATCACGCTTGGAAAAGCACTCTCCGACAGCTGACGCACCTCTTCCTGAAAGGGTGCGCAGGCGCGCAGGCGCGGTTTGAGGGCCATGACCTCGGCGTAGCTGAGGACTCTGTCCTCTTCGCCTGCCATCCCCAGCATGCCGGAAAAGGCGTCGGCTTTGTCTCCCAGACCAGTTCTGGCCAGAATGCTGCGCAGGGTGACGCGGATCCCACCGACGCAGAGCCGGTCGACACAGTCCTCCCCCATCAGGCTGTACTCCGCCATGCGAAGGGCACAGCGGGAAACCTTGAGGTAGCGGCAGTCGATCTGCAGATGCCTTGCGGCGCAGATCCTTTTGGCGGCCAGATACACCGGATAGGCGTCTCTTGCCAGAAAATAGAGACGGCTTCGTCCGGCACGGACGGCCTCCTCCAGCACCCACTCTGTAAACTCTGTGACGACCGGAGCCATCGTATGCAGATACAGGCGGTCAGCCTGTGAAAGGTCCTGATTTTCCTTCAGGCAGTACTTGAGAGCCTTTAAAAGAGCGGGATTGTTTCTGATCAGGCGCCTGTAGGAGCGGAGCCTTGCTGTTTCCTGTTCCATCGTTTTTACTGCTTTCCTTCCTTTTGATCGCCGCAATCATCTGATTCGGCACAAAAGCCCCCAGAATCGGGCGCAGAACAAAAATCCATCCCTTAGGAAGAAGGATTCCCATCTCCTTAAAATTGTGATAGCGGAGTTTGGCTTCGTTCATGCGCTGAGGAAATCCTCTGCGGGCGTAGCTGTTCATATCTTCCCGGTAATAGAGCAGATTTTTCTGGATGTTATATCCATGGTAGCCCTTGCGGTAGAGACGCATGAAGATCTCATAATCCTCGCAGCGGAGCATGCTCTTTTCCGTACTGTAGTGATATTTCTCCAAAAGTTCTCTCCGGTACATGACCGATGGGTGAATATAGGGAGAAAAGCGAAGGTAATCCGCAGGGCCCGGATAGGCAGGCATCTTGCGGCTGCCCCAGACAGAGTTTTTGTCGAAGAGCAGTGCATTAGAGCCGCACCAGTCCATGTCCGGATGGTTGTCCATAAAACGGCACTGCACCTCCAGGCGGTCCCTGCGGGAAATGTCATCGGCATCCATCCGGGCGACATACTTGCCGCGGGCCAGCCGGGCGCACTCATTGAGTGAAAAGGCCAGACCGTGGTTCTCCTTTTGTCCAACCACACGGATCCGGTCATCCTTGGCAGAAAGCTGACGGATATACTCTGCCGCTCTGGGCACAGAGCCATCGTCATAGATGATGAATTCAAAATCCTGCATGGTCTGCGCCAGGATCGAGTCGACCGCGTCATTCAGCGCCTCCCGGTCCATCTGGTTATACACACCCATGATGACAGAAACCCTGACCGGCTCCTGACCACTTTTCCTCTTCGTAGCTGTTTCCATCTTTTCCTGTCTTTTCTCTATCTCTTCAATATCTCAGCATAAATCTTGCGCATGCGCCGGTCTGTATCGGCAATCCCGAACTCCATCACACTTTGTCTGGCATAGTCTGCCATCTGCTGACGCAGGGCGGGATCATGTTTCATCTTATATATGGCCCGGGCAAAGGACTCCACGCTGCCGGCCGGGCAGACGAAGCCGTTTTTGCCGTCCTGCATGTACTCTCTGGTGCCCCGGTTATCGGCCGCGATGACCGGCACGCCGCAGGCGAGGGCCTCGACGGCAGCCATGCCCAGCCCCTCCCGTCTGGACGGAAAGGCAAAGCAGTCGGCACTCTGCAGAATCTCTTCCATATTGTTGCAATAGCCCAAGAGGCGTACACGCCCTTCCAGGCCCTTCTCCTTGATCAGACTCTCCAGAGCTTCCTTCTCCGGTCCTTTTCCGCAAAGGGTGTAATAGATTTCTGGATCGGCCAGCATGTCGATCGCCTCAATCACGGTTCTCTGATCCTTGTTCTGATTGAGCTCCGCGGCGGTGACGATGTGAAAAGCCCCCTCCGGAATCTGCAGCTTGCTGCGCTGCGGCTCCCGCATGTCGGGCCGGCGGTCAAACCGTTTCAGATTGGCTCCTACGCCGTGGATCTGGCGAACCTTTCCGCCGTCTCTCAGTCTGAAATGCTGTGCCCGGATCCGGTCTTCCCGGTTGATGGTGATCAGGCAATCCGTCAAACGAGCGCACAGATACTCTATGGGATAATAAAGGATCCAGTTTTTCAAGCTGGAGCCCTTGTAAAAATGCAGGCCATGGGCTGTGTAGATTACCTTTGGCTTCCTCTTGCTCATAAAGGCAGCCAGCCTGCCCAGCACACCTCCTGTAGGATTGTGGCAGTGGACAACCGTGATATTCTCCTCATCGATGATCCGTTTTAGCTGGCAGAAGGCTCGAAAGTTATTGCACAGGGACAGGGGGCTCTTCTCGATCGTGATGGGATGGCAGACAATCCCCATACTCTCCAGTTCCTCACGGTCCATCTTGTAAATGGTATTCTTAAAATTGGAGGCATAGTGCACCTGGGTGCCGTACTCCTGTAAAATACGAACGTCATTCCTCTCAAACTGAGGAAGAAAACCACCGATCGTTGTGACGATCAAAACCTTCGTTGTCTGCTGCTGATCCATGTTTTACATCCTGTGTTTCATCTTGTTCAACTTCTGGAGCCAAAATAAATGATGATAGTATGAAATAATTGTGAATATTTTGTTTCTAATGTTAAAAATCCCATAAATAGGCATTAATATTTCATTTTATTCAACTACGAGTATAACCTCTATTCCCTAGAAAGTCAACCAAGCATACGTGTATAGTAGACAATTGAATTGAAAAAAGGGCAATCAAAAAGCACCTCCGTTTTCGAAGGTGCTTTGTACGGGACTAATCTCCGATCTCTTCTTTCTTTTTCCTGACCCTTTTTGTAAATGGATTGTCCATTCCAAAGTATTTCTCCAGGTCCAGCTGGAGCAGGGTGTAGAGCTGCAGGGCTCGCTCATGATGGCCCCGCCGTTCTTCATTCTCCGCCATCAGTTCTCTTGTTAGAAAGGTCGACTGGCTGGCCGGGCCGTTGAGGGTCATGTTGCGCTCATAAGCCTGCCTCAAATATTCCTCTGCCTGATCATATTCCTGCCGCATGCTGCTGGCTTTTGCCAGCTGCTGGAGGACAAAGGTGGTATTGGCGATCTCGTCAAACAGGTCCGCCTTCATCACATCCAGGGTCTCCCGCGCAGCGAAAAGAGCCTCATCATACAGGCCCTTGTCCAGATACAGGTTGGCAATTTCCATCAAGAAGCCGCAGTAGCTGGGAGGATAGCATCTGTATTCCGGAAAGCGGCCTTCCTCGATGATGGACCGGAAGATAATATCGCAGGCGTTCAGGTATCTTTTCGCCTCATCGAAATCGCCCCTGAGCCTGGCGCCTCTGGCCAGCTTGGTATATGCGACCGCGGTCAGCCTGTCATTGGGCGGCAGGGATGCCAGATAGCAGTCTTTGCCAATCTCGTACCAGGGATCAGCCGCAGCGGGATCGCCCGCATTATAATAGGAAGCTGCGGCACACATGGCGGCCGCGCCGGCCTCCTGTGTCATATCACCAAACTCTGATACAGCAAAATCATACAGCTGCAGAGCAGCCTGCTGGGAAAGCTCAAAATCTCCCCAGATCCAGGCACAGTCGCCAAATTGCCCATATTCATAAAAGAGCTCCACCGCCGGCTGCGGATAGTCCTGCAGTATGGCTTTGATCAGGGGCACATAAACATTCCGCTCCTCGACCTTCATATTCCACATGGCCCGACTCTTCTCGTAAAGTCCTTTGATATAATCCGGACATGTTACAGGCTCCGGTTCCGGCTCCAGTTCATTCCGAATCACGTCGGCGATGACCGGATGAAGGCGAAGGGTATCTTCCTCCTCATCCAGGGAAAGCCAGCTCTTTTCAATCAGCCGGTTCACCGGATCATAATCCTCCAGATGCAGGATCTCCCCCAGGGCGAAGACCTTGATTCCGCTGACCGGAACCAGGCACATGCATGCCAGCAGGTGCTTCTCCCTGTAGTCCAGATTGCTCAGGGAAAAGAGCGTTTTGATATAATCGAAGGCGCTGCGTCTGACGCTCTCTCCCTCCCGCTTCACCTTTTCCCGATAGCCTGTATTGACACCAATCGTCTGCAGCCGTTCCAGCATCTGGCCTGGTTTGATAAAGCTGGCCCGCATCTGCTTGGCGATGAGCTCCACGGTGATGGTATGGTAGGCAACGGTTTTTAAGATCTCTTCTAAAAGAGGCTCCTCTTCCTTTTTCACAGGCCGCCCGTAATGTTTCAAAAAGATTTCCCGCAAGACCGCTGTGTCCGGGATCCTTCCCACCTGCAGGGCGGGATAATCGCTGTGCAGATTTCGGGTCGTGAAGAGGAGGCGGCAATCCAGGTTGATAAAATCGGTAAGCTCCGGATCGTAATCCGTGTCAAAGTTGTCAATGATGAGGAGGGTTCTCTCATTCACGATCGTCTGCAGGGCGTGCAGCTTGCGGCTATACCAGGCATCCCTGCTCTCCCCCTCCGCGCGGCTGACATTTTCTATATAGATATCCTCCCCGCAGAGCAGGTCCTTGAGGCTGGAAATGTAGGTCGCAAATATGATGCAGTCATAGCTGTCCCGAAAGGCTCTGGCGTATCCCTTGGCAATCTCGCTCTTGCCAATCCCGCCCATGCCCTGGAGAAAAAGGACATGGTCCTCCTCCAAAAGGCGGCCTATCTCGGCGATCTCCTGCTCTCTTCCCAAAAAGAGGCCCCGCGGATAGACGGTCTTTTCCCGCAGCTTCCACCTGTTCTGATTGAAATAGAGGGCGTCTTCTTTGGAAAGATGCTTGATCCGGTCGACCAGTTCCAGAATACGGGCCTCCAGGGGCGGCGTCACCGCGTCCAGCCAATGGCAGGGGCCCAGATGATACTGGAGGGTGTCGCTGAGCATCTCCTCATCCACCTTAAAAGGAAGGATATAGTGGCAGCACCTGGTTGCCTCCGTCACTTCCTTGATCACCTCCGGGGAGGCGATTGAATTGCCGCTGATCACGACCACAAACACATCTGCTGTATGCAGGGCCTGCATGATATTGCCCGCCCAATCGGACCTGCCGATATCCCGCGGCGCGATCCAGCAGCGGATTCCCTCCGCCTCCAGATGGTGGCAGATCGCATCACTGATCAGCCTATCGGCACTGCTATAACTAATAAAAACACGTTTCTCCATTGTATGCTCC
>CAMMZE010000083.1 GCA_946529195.1 uncultured Lachnospiraceae bacterium | reverse complement strand
TGCCGGATGCTGATTCACCCTGCTTCCTACTTGTGCCGGATGACTTCAAACCTCTGCAGCCTGCAGGGGTCAGCGTCTCCGATTCCCGCCTTCCGTTTGGCGATCCGGATCTGTTCCTCCACGGTATCGACCCCTTCCAGGTCAGGCAAAAGCAAGCCGCGCTTGCCTCTGTAACTGACGATCACGCCGTAGCGCTTTACGTCCAGCTGATCCGGAGAATCGATGTCCTCGGCGTCTCCCAGGATATCTACGCTGTAGTCCAGGAAAGGCAATTCTTCCTCGGTCACCGGCATAAAGCGGGGATCCTGCGAGCAGGCGGAAATGGCATTGTGCATGATTTCCTGTGACAGGTCTTTCTGCACCGCCGCGATCGTACCGATACAGCCGCGCAGCTCTCCGTCCAGGTGAATCGACACAAAGGCACCCGCCTGCCGAGCCAGCATGTCAGGAATGACTGCCTCCGGCGTCAGGCTGATCTGCCCGCTGCAGACATAGGATTCCACGGTCTCCCGGGCAAGACGGACATAAGGGTCCTCCCCCTGCCGGGCCGCTTCCTGCGCCTGCCTTCTCTCGTCTGCATACTGGTCCAGGAAATCTCTGTCCGGATCGGGCCCCAGGCTGTGATAGATACAGATCCCGTACCCTACCCCGGTCACATCTTCGTGGGTCAGCTTTCTGGTGCTGACTGCGGTCCGGTCAAAGGCACCGGCCATAATGACAAAGGACCGGTGTCCGCATTCCGCTGCATTATTGCAGAGATTGCCATCAAAGCGGAGCAATTCTCCAAAATCAGCATTTCCCATAACCTGCATGATCTTGTCATCATAGCGGGGCCCGTCCGGATCAAAACCGTAAGGACCGTCATCCTGCAGTTTGTGAGATAAGTCCCCGCTGGCCAGGAAAACGACTTTTCTGTCCAGTTCCCGGACTGCCTGGGCAATGATCTGCCCAAAATGATAGTGGAGGGGCAGGGAAAGACCTGACAGGCCGATTCTGACAATGGAAAAGTCCGGCTCTATGCCTGCCTGCTGGTAGGCTTTCCGGATAAAATACAGGGGCACCATGGTACCGTGATCCAGCCTTTTATCCCGCTCTCCCTGCGTGCCTGCCGGGAACTGTGTGTTATCTGCAATCTCTGCAATCCGGCGCGCAAGCTCTGCGTCATAGGAAACAGTGAATCTGACCTGGGGAGCACGGAAATTGCCGAAATCCCCTTTGGCCGCCAGCCCCGGGGAAATGTGGAAATAGTCACTGTACATGACGCTGTGGGGGCTGGTAATCACGATCGTCTCCGGCCGCTGTGCGCAAAGGTCCGCAGCCGCCTCCTCATAAGAGCGGATCGTGGCACGAACAACATCTTCCTCCCCCCTGCCGATCTCCGGAACAATCAGGGGCGGATGCGGAAGCATATATCCTGCAACAATAGGCATCATCATACCTCCTTTTATAGCGGACTGCAGTGGGACCCGGCGCGCACTTCCCAGCGCTGCCGGGCCGCGGCAGATTTTACCCAACCATCTGTATGGTCTTTTCTTTGAGCTCTTTGGTCGCTTTGCGGACATCTTCCTTGCCGAAGATGGCGCTGATGACGGCGATGCCGTCCAGACCGCAGCCGGACAGTTCCATGATATTGTCCATGGAGATGCCGCCGATGGCGATGACGGGGATGGAAACGGCTTCGCAGATGGCTTTGAGCGTCTCTTTGGAGACAGCGTCGGCGTCATCCTTGGAGCTGGTCGGGAAAACGGCTCCGACGCCCAGATAGTCTGCTCCGCGCTCCTGCGCCAGCAGGGCTTCTTCAACGGAGGAGGCGGAAACGCCCAGGATCTTGTCCGGTCCCAGAAGCTCTCTAACAGAACCTGCTTCCATATCATCCTGGCCGACATGAACGCCATCGCAGTCTATGCGTTTTGCCAGCATGACATCGTCATTGACCACGAAGGGAACGCCGTAGGATGCGCAGAGTGCTTTCAGCTCTCTGGCCTCTGCTTCAAAATGCGCTTCGTCCAGCGCTTTCTCACGGATCTGAATAAAAGTCGCTCCGCCTTCCAGAGCTTCTTTCACTGCATCTGCAAGCCTTTCGTCCTCCTTCAGCCAGTAGCGGTCTGTAACCGCATAGAGCAGGAGGGATTCTTTTAAACTTTCTCTGTTCATATCTTATCTTCTTCCTTTCCTGGATCCCGGATTTTCCGGAACCTGGATTTACTGGATCCCGGGGTTTCCGGATCCTGGATTTACTGGATCCCGGTTTTACCGGATTTCGTATTTGGCAAATGCATCAAGCGTTGCTCCGTCCATGTTGCAGATAGCATCGATGATGCGGTTTCTGTAGGTAGAGTTGCCGTCTCCTTCCTGCATGCGGGAAGCTGCGATTTCTCCGGCGCTGCCCATGGCTGCGACTGCTGCTGCAGCAGCGCCCAGGATATCATCCGGGTTGGCCACGAGGAATGCGGTCATCATGCCGGACAGCTGACAGCCGGTTCCGGTGATGCGGCCCATCTCCGCTCTTCCGTTGCGGATTACAAAGCAGTGTTCTGCGTCTGCGACCAGATCGATGGCTCCGGTGATAGCGATCACACAGCCAAGTCTGGCGGCCAGGTCTTTAACAAACTGCACTGCCCCGTCCAGGGTCTCTTCGGTCACAGCATCCGCTACATCCGCATCTACGCCCTGGGTGGTCCCGCTGCCGTAGGCGATGGTCTTAATCTCGGAAATATTGCCGCGGATTACGTCAAAGCGGACTTCTCTGATGAGATCATTTGCTGTATTGGTGCGCAGGGCGGAAGCCCCGGCGCCGACCGGGTCTAAAAGGACCTTGTGGCCCAGCTCATTGGCCTTTTTGCCCGCGCGGAACATGCCCTCGATGGACCGCTTGTTCAAGGTGCCGATGTTGATATTGAGGCCGCCGCAGATGCTGGTGATGTCCTCCACATCCTCCGGCTCATCCGACATAATGGGACTGCCGCCGCAGGCGAGCAGAACATTTGCGACATCGTTGACAGTTACATAATTGGTGATATTGTGTACCAAAGGGCCCGCAGCGCGAACCCTGTCCAGGTATTTTCCTAACATGTTTACAATTACTCCTATTCAACTTCCTGGATCTTCGCCAGAATATCCTGGCAGATCTTTTCATTTTTGGCAGCTGCGTCTTCCCGGTCTTTCCCTATACTGTAGAAATAAAATTTGATCTTGGGCTCTGTGCCGGAGGGGCGTATCGCAAACCAGCTGCCCTCCTCCAGATAATAGCAGAGCACATTGGAGGCCGGAATGTCTTCATAGCCGTTTTTATAATCAATGGTCTTTTCGATTCTCAGCCCGCCGGCCTGTGTCAGAGGCGTCGCCCGGAGGGCTGCCATCATGCGGCCAATCCGCTGGCTTCCTTCAATTCCTTCCAGAACCAGATTGGTCGCATTCTCGGAAAACCAGCCATATTTCTCATACAATTGGTCCAGCACCTGCCAGAGAGTCTTGCCCTGCTTGCGGAAGTAGGCGGCCGCTTCTGCAACCATCATACCGGCGCTGATGCCGTCCTTGTCGCGGATCTGCGGGCATACCGCGTAGCCGACGGACTCCTCATACCCAAAAATATACTGGTAGCCATGTTCCTCCAGCCAGGGGATCCGGCCGCAGATATTCTTGAAGCCGGTCAGGGCTTCGAACATCTTTACACCGTAATCCTCAGCAATCCTGGTCGACATGGTCGAAGTCACAATCGACTTGACGATGGCGGCATTTTCGGGCAGTTTGCCCGCCTCGCGGGATCCTTCCAGGATATAGTAGACCAGCAGATATCCGGTCTGGTTGCCGTTGAGGGGCACATAATTCCCATCTGCGTCCACAATCTCGATGGCGAAACGGTCCGCATCCGGATCGGTAGCCATCAAAAGCTCGGCCCCGACCTTTTTGCCCAATTTCTCTACCATCTTAAATGCCGCAGGGGATTCGGGATTGGGATAGCCGACCGTGGTAAAATCCGGATCCGGGTCTGTCTGCTCCGGTACCATGTGCCAGTTGGTGTAGCCTACATCCTTCATAACCCGGGCAAAAGGCTCTGCCCCGGCTCCATTTAGAGGGGTGTATACGAAGGGCAGGTCCAGATCCAGTTCTGCAGGCGCATGAATCTGCATGGCCTCGATCGTATCCAGATATTCTCTGTCATATTCCGGGCCAAGAACCGTGATCATCCCGCAGGCAACCCATTTGGAAAAGCCGGATTCCAGCTCTCCCTCAAAGTAATCGTGGGCGGAAATGCACTGCATCATGCCGTCGGCAACACCTGCGGTGACCTGGCAGCCGTCCTCCCAGTAGACCTTGTATCCATTGTAATCCTTGGGATTGTGGGAAGCTGTGACATTGACGCCACTTGCGGCATGCAGTCTGCGGATCAGGTAAGCCAGCTCCGGCGTGGGCCGCTGGTCCGGAAATACGTAGGCCGGAATCCCGCGGGCCGCGAAAATGCATGCACTCAGCTGGGAAAATTCTTTGGAATAATGGCGGGGATCATGCGCGATCACCACGCCCCGGTTCATGAATGCTTCTCCCTGGGCCGCGATATAATCTGCCACGCCCCGCGCCGCTCTGGCAACGGTGTACAGATTCATGCGGCCGGGACCTGCTCCCAGCTTGCCGCGCAGGCCTGCTGTACCAAAACTCAGATCCTGATAAAAGCGCTCCCGGATCTCCTCTTCTTTCCCGGCGCACCCGTCCAGGTCCGGGCGGAAAGGATCCTCCCCCGGCAGTTTCTGAACCCATTCCTCATATTTTGCAAGATATTCCATAGGCTCACCTCCTGTGCAACAATCTTCACAAACAGATTATTTTGCTTTATTGATCACTGCTCTCCTGTGAATACCGGAACCCACCTTGCCATTTTTGTCATAGACATCCACCTGGAAACTGTATTTTTTACCATTGATCTCAACCAGTTCCGACTCGCATCTTACCTTTTCTCCGCAAGGCGTAGCGCCGAAGTGCTTGATGTCTACAGCAAGGCCGACAGATCCCTGGCCTTCTTCCAGATGCTCTGCCATCAGAAGGGCGCTGGTCAGCTCCATCAGATTAATCATGCTGGGTGTTGCAAATACATGAGGCAGGTCAAGGTTTGGATACTGGGGATCCGGATAGTCCGCGCATTTATCCTCTGTTACTATGATCTCATAGGTGTTTTTCATTCCAACTTCAAGTGCCATATCAAGTTACCTCCTGATTGATTTACTATTTTAAAATGGAACTGCTTGTGACAGCTCATAGATTTCCTTGGCAAAATCTGCAGCTTCTTCCTCTTTCAGAGTGGGGAAACGGCGCAGAGTTTTTTCGATTCTGTTGACCAGATCCTGCATTTTTCCCGGCCAGAGGTTCAGATTTTTCTGCTTCCTTTTTTTGATGGTCCCTGTCAGACTGTTGTAATCTGACTTGCACTGGGCCAGAGGCTGGCTCACCAGTGCCCAGTAAAAGCGCTCCAGTCTGACGGCCAGTCCGGTCATATGCAGCATGGCATAATCCGGATTGCTGCCGCAGATCAGAATGGCTTTTTCAAAATAGTCCTGGGCCCTGCTCTCCGCCCCGGTCCTTGCCAGGTAAGAAGCATATTTCCAGCAGACGATCTCCAGGGGATGGTATTTCCTGCGCTTGAGCAGGAGGGGCTTTTGCAGGATGTCTTCATAGATCACAGGCGATGATTTCACATCGGACTGCAAAGATGTGAGCAGGACCGTCTCAGTCAGGATCTCATCCCGCATGCTCTTTTGCTGCTCGATCGCGGCCTGCATCTG
>CAMMZE010000082.1 GCA_946529195.1 uncultured Lachnospiraceae bacterium | reverse complement strand
ACTTGAGATCAATGGTCTCAGACCAGTGATTTGCATTATAGATATCAGTGAACCGATAGCAGATCTGCAGTCTGTTAAAGTCCATTTCTACATCACTGACTGTCAGGCCGCCGCTTACTGTGATATCCTCGCCCATCCTGTAGCTGTCCTGGTACTTTCCGTCGTAGCTGTAGTAATCACAGAGGAAGGTGATGGTATCGCCGTCCTGAATCTCGGTCATATTTTTGGCCACTGTCTCGGTTTCACCATTCACATAATTGGTGCGGGCGCCGGCTACTATACCATGCGGATTCTCATTGTTGAATACGATAATCAGGTTGGCGTGTTCTCCGTTGAGCAGGACAGGCACTCTGCCGATGATGCTGTAGTTTTCTCCGTCATCGACGGTCACTTCGTGGTAGTAAGCCACAGGCTGGTCATTGATGGCAAGCCATGCACCGGAGGTGTCTGGAATCAGGCAGCCGTCATCATCAAAGCTGTAGACATTGTCCAGACCAAGATCGATAAAGCCCTCTCCGTCATCGTAGAATACATTCAGGTTCAGGTCATTGACCAGAGCCCACTGGTCTTCGGTCAGCTGCATCTTGAGGCTTCCGTCATTATTCTGGGTCCAAACCAGCTGAGAAGCATCAAAATGGTTGGACTGGATATACTCTGTCAGCTGCTCATCCGGAATGGATCTGCCGGACAGGAAACCGGTATTGCTGCTGCTCAGTCCTTCATACATGCTGTAGTTGCCGCCCAGGAAGCTGTTTAAGAGCTGTCCGATGGCCTCAGCATCCATGGACTGGTTGCCGCCGCCAAGCAAAGATCCGAAGGGAGAATTGCTGCTTCCGGAAGATGCGTATCCGGCCGCTCCTACGCTGGCAAACTCCTGGATGCATCTGGTGTAGCTGGCATCCATGCCGATCTCATTATAGGTATGAACTGCAGAGTCCACATAGTTCGGCCTCTGGTAAGGGAAATAGATGGACAGGCCGTAGGAATTGGTCATGTCGGAGGAAGTGCGGTTGTACTTGACAGCTGCTCTGATGACTTCACTCAGGGCTTTTCCTTCCTCTGTTCCCATCCGCTCAGCCAGATGTACCAGGTCTACCTGATCGATCCGGTTGCTTCTGGCAAATTCACGCACGCCATTTCTGGCTGCGGACACCTGCCGGTACTGATCATTTGAGATCAGAGAGCTGATGGAATCCGCAAAGGCAGTCATCTTGTCCGGCATGGTATAGGACAGCTCTGCCAGATCCGTAATGGAAAGGGTTGTGGACTGTCCTCTGCACTTGGAAGCGCAGGCAGAAGCGAAGCTGTCAATGAGCACCTTGCCCAGGTCTGTCGTTGCGATCGAAGTGTTGGCTGAAAGCTTGTTGAGCCATTCGGTGTAATACCAGCCGATGCCGGGCTCTGTCTCTTCCGATGCAATCATATAATCCGCGTAATCGTCGAGCATAAGTGCTGTCTCAGCGGTTGCCATCAGGCAGGCGTCAAAGCCGATGAAGTCAAACTTCATGCCGGCGTTTTTGAGGGCCTTGTTGATGCCGGAAAGACTCATGGATCCCTTTGTCGGATACTTCTCATCATAGCCGTAGCCGCTGACTGTACCGCTGCCGTGGTCCCAGAGGATGAGCTCATTGCGGTTGGCCGGGAAATTCTTGGAGCAGAACTGGATAAAAGAAGTCAGAGTGGCTGGATCCACCATGGACTTGGAGCCATCTTCTGCCAGCTTTTTCAGGCCGCCGCTAACCACCTGATAGACCTGGTTGGTACTGCTGCTGACCACATTGTTTCTCCAGGATTTGCAGCCGCCCGTATAAACCAGGAGATTGACATTGCTTCCAATGTTAGAAGAGATCATCTCCTGCAGGTCGGAAGTTCCCATGGCGCTTCTGGACTCCAGATCCGTGCCGCACATGTAGACCATGATCGTCACGGTATCCTTGCCGCCGCCTTTGATCGTTGTATACTTGTCCCTGGCACCGGAGACAACTGCAGTATCCAGAGTCCCGGTGTTGCCGGAAGGACCGCTGGTCCAGGTGTTGATCGTCGTCCCGGAGGATGAAGAGCTGTTGCTCTGGGCGCTTCCGGTCGAGCTCAGATTATCTCCGTAGTCATAGCTGCTGTAAGAGGTCGTCTGGCTGTTTCCATAATAAGAATCTGTACTGCCTGTATCAGATCCGCCCAATCCGCCTCTCATAAAAAAGACGATGGCCAGAATGAGGATCACAGGAAGGCTGAGACCTGCGCCTCTGGTGACGCCGGAGCCGCCGCTTTTTCTGCCGGAACCACGGCCGCTGTGCCCGTCAGAGGAACCGACCGGTCCTCCTCCCAGCCCGTCTCCGCGCTTGTAAACCTGTTTGCCGGAACCGGTGACATTTCTCTCACGGCCCCTCGGTCTGTTCTTCTCCATAGGAACACCTCCATTGATAAAACATTACTTTGCTTTATGGGAAACCAGAACATTTCCGGTACCATTCGTAATCTCAAGCAGTCTGTCTCCGCTGCCCTCTTCTTCATAAGAGCCGCGGTACTCTTTTCCGTCATATTCTACATTGCCGGCCCCGGTCGACAAACCTACCCGGCAGTCATCCAGATTATTCAGAGAAGCGACATTTACCTCTGATACGCCGGACCGTATGTGCAGACGTTCAAAATCCATATCCTTCATATCAATATTGCCGGCATCCACGACAAACATGCCGTACTCTGTCTTCATCCCATCCACCAGCAGATCACCGGTCTGGTTGCGGACCCTGCACCGTTTGGCATCAATGCCGCTGAATTTCAGAGTTGCGACTTCACTTTCCAGATCGATCCTCTTGAGCGAGGCTTCCTCCGGAATGGTGATTACAATCCCGTTGTCATCCCTGTGCACACCCAGCACATGATCCGCCGAGGTCAGGTTCTGCCGGATGATCAGTACTCTTTTTTTGATACTGAAATCCGACTTCATATCCTTGATATAGTATCCGCTGATACTGTATTTTTCTCCCCGCATTATGGTAATGCTGCAGACACTGACATCTGCCCGGATGCTGTCAAATTCTGCCAGTTGCTGGTTGAACTCACCGCTGCCGTCTTCCATGGCTACATTAGAGAACTCTTCCTTCTCCGCCTGCCCGCGTGTCTGCAGGATATGCCGGAAACTGCCGTAGAGCATACAGGAAGCGGTAACCAGGATCAGCAGGGTATAGTATAATTTCCTCTTCATGACTTCACCGCTCCTTAAACAGCAGATTGATAATGCCCCTGGCGATGAATGCAATCGGCCATATGATCCAGCTGATCTCCCAGGCAAAGGTCAGAAAGCTCATGCTCAGGTAAAAAGCCAGGATAGTCGGCCAGAATACGGACATGGCTTTCTGTACAAAGGGAATTCTGTACTTGACTTTGCCATCTGCCGGCTCTTCTTCCTTTTTCCGGGGCTGTTTTCCCTTCAACCCCAGGAGCATATTATAATAATGCATGCGCAGCATGCTCATCACGATCAGAAATACCCCGATCGACAGCAGGATCAGAAGGAGGGCCGCCCCAAGGTTAAAGGCATAGACCGTCTGCTCCTCTCCCAGCCTGCTCACCAGCACGCCAAGCAGAATCCCGGCGGCACACAGAGCGATTCCGGCTGCTGTCACCTTCATATGCATGGGCCAGTAGCCGCTCTTTTCTCTCCTGACATACCTGGCTGCCCTGGGATCCAGAATGCAGGCTTCTTCATGGAGGAAACTCCATTTTTCCACACGGACTCCGGAATAGATAAACATGCAGGCGGCAATGGCCACAAAAATGATGATAGACATGCTCTCCAGCAGTTCTGCCGCTTCCTCCGGAATCAGGCTGGCTGTATTGAATCCGTCGATCAGAACCGCAACCACAGGGGAAACAATACAGAACATGGTTCCCATTGCTATGCGGAAAGCATTGAACATATAAAAATCTACGATCTCATCTGTCTCTTCCAGGCTGAGGTGTCTGGCATCCGGTGCCGGGGCAGCCACTTTTTTCTTTTTGTCCTGTGCCAATTCCACCTCTCCTTTCTCTTTGCCGGCCTGTCTTTCTAGCGGAATACGGTGCTCTGCACCGTTATAATCAGAGCGGCAGCTATGTAGAATACCAGCAGAAGGTCTGCCGTATGTTTTTTATCCTGTCCGGGATCCGCTGCCGCCTCCCGGCGCAGACTTCTCCCGTTTAATGTAAATGTCCTGTAAATCGTAAGGATCAGGAGCACGCAAACTGCCAGAATACTGCAGACTGCGATGATCACCTGTCCGGGGCCATCCATGCCTTCTGTCAGCATAAGTGCTGCCTGGTCGGAAGATGCTTCCTGCACACCTGCTGCTCCTGCCATGTAACTGACAAAAACATTGAAAGCATTGACCGAAAAATGCATGATCATGGAAACCACAATACTGTCTGTGGCTTCAACCATCAGAGCAAAAATGATTCCCAGAAAGAATGCGTAGAAAAACTGGTTCAGATTCAGATGCATGAGGCCGAAGGCCAGCGCACTGATCAGAATCCCCTCTGCCTTAGAACGGTCTCTGTAGGCATTCCAGTAGAGAATGCCCCGAAAAAGGAACTCTTCTGTAAAGGCAGGCATCAGAGCCAGGATGAAAATCGAGGGTCCCAGCCCAAACTGCAGCATATAGGCAACCACTGAAGTTACCTGATTCTCCACAAACAATTGAGAGACCAGATTCATCAGAACTGCCAGCGGATAGGCGCAGACCATAACGATCAGGCCCATCAGCACGTTGCGGCCATCCGGCACAGTAAACCGTATTCTTTCTGCCCAGTCCTCTCCCTGCATGCGAAGAACCAGCATCCCGGGGATCACAAACAAGAGCTGACTGATCAGAAGGACCGGAAACTTATACTCATAAAAGGGCAGGAAATGACTCAGCCGCCCGTAGAGCAGATAGAGGCCGAAGGCGGCCAGCAGTATAAAATGCGCTGTATGCAGACGCGCCCCATCAGCTTTGCTGCTTTGCATCTTCTTTTTTCTTTCTCTTTCCTGAAGCGGAGCCGGACCGGTCCGGCAGCTTATAATATTTGGCGGCAGCTGCAAACTTCTCCCGCAGAGCGCTCTGGTTATTGAGCCGTCTGACAAAATAGACCCTGTCAGAGATAAACTTATCCAGCTTCTCCATATAGACATCACTGGTAATGCTGCCATCTGAAACGTAATTGAGTCCCTTTTCCCAGCTGGCCGTCAGCTCCGGATTGAGCAGGGACCGGATCGACTGATCCACGATGTCATAGACCATCTCCCCCATCAATGTCGGCGTGATGATCTGTGTCTTTTTGTTAAGGGCCAGATAGCGGATGGTAAAGAGCTTTTTCAGAATCTCCGCGCGCGTGGCCGAAGTCCCGATCCCGCTGTTTTTGATCTGGGCGCGAAGCTCCTCATCCTCAATCAGCTGTCCGGCATTCTCCATGGCCAGAATGATAGAACCGGAATTATATCTCTTGGGCGGAGAAGTCTCTCCTTCCTTGATCTGGAAACCATTTACGCCCAGTTTCATGCCCTTTCTGAGCTTTGAGAGCACTTCCATGAAGGGATCGTCTGATCCGACTTCCGCCTCTGCGGCCTTCTCCGGATCTTCTGTTTTTTCCGCCTGCTCTCCGGCAGGTCTGCTGCCTCCTGCCCCGAATATATCTGTCCTGGCAACCTTCAGGTAACCGGGGTCCTTCAGTGCTTTGAAGCCAGCAGAAAAGCTCTCCGTCCGGATATTTACCGTCAGAGAAACCTTCTGGTACTGGGCCGGGGGATAAAAGATTGACAGAAAACGTCTGACGATGGC
>CAMMZE010000081.1 GCA_946529195.1 uncultured Lachnospiraceae bacterium | reverse complement strand
CGATATAAAGAGATACGCGGCCGCCGTACATGAGTCTGGTCAGCATGTCCATACCGTTTCGGTCAGTACCCAGCCAGTGCTCTTTACTGGGTGCTCCGTAGGAGTCAAAGACATGCGTCTCTCTGGTCTGCAATACAGACCAGCTCTTGGTGCCGGCATCATAGGTAATCGTGTATTCGGCTGCCTCACCGTTCTCATCTGTGAAGGAGAACTCTTCTGCCCCGTTCTGGATGCTCTCAATCAGTTCATCCTTGAATTGTCTGGTCAGATAAACATCGGACATGAGGGCATTGACAACATAGCGGCTGGCATAAGCCACATCCTGTCCGTCTCTGGTTACATCGCCGACTTCACTGACCTCATATTTTTCTCCGTTCCAGGTAAAGTCCTTTTTACCGTTTGTATAGGCGCGGAGAATCTCACACTGGAGACCAAAATCCAGAGTATCATCCTGCTTGCTTGCGTTTACGATATCGTAGGAAGCGTAAGCAACAGGAAGATCGCCGTCATAAATAATATAGAAGCCATCGCCTTCCTGCTTGTAGGTATAAGTGATGTCATCCGCCTCGAAGCTTTCCTTCTTGTTGATCGTGGCCATCAGGAACTGAGCCTGTGCCAGGGTCGAAAAGTCGGATTCCGGATTCTTGACATATCGGAGCTCTGTATTCTCCGTAACGCCTGCATACTGCTGCTTTGCCTGGTCATCACGGTAAAAGAGCTGGTCCTCTCTGTAGGGAGTGATTGCTCCTCCGATAAAGGAGAATACAAACATAAAGGCCAGGATGATCAGTCCTGTCACGGCAACACGGTTGCGGAAAAAGCGCTTGGCTACCAGGGCGCCGGGAGACAGAGTCCTGACTCTCCGGTCGTCATTTAAGGAGTACTGCTCCTGCTTGTTTTCATTTTCTTCCTGTAATTTCTTATCATCACTCATGGCAGTACCTCCTTTCTTATGCAATACGGACGCGGGGGTCTACCACAGCGTACAGAATATCAGAAATCAAGTTGCCAAGCAGTGTCAGGATGGCAAGAAATACCAGGTAAAACATGGAAAATGGTATGTCGCCGGATACCATGGACTGGTAGGAAACAAAACCGATTCCCGGAATAGAAAACAGCGTCTCAGTGATCAGGGCACCAGAAAAGAGTCCCGGAAGGGAACCACCGATGATGGTGACCAGAGGGATCAGAGTGTTGCGGAATGCGTGATGATAGATGACCTTGTTTTCAGACAGGCCCTTAGCACGCGCCGTACGGATATAATCTGCATTCAGGACCTCCAGCATGTTGGTTCTGGTATAACGCATCAGAGATCCGACGCTGATAACTGTCAGTGTAACAATAGGCAGCACCAGATGGTGTGCCTTATCCATAAACTGTCCTGCAGCAGAAAGCTGCTCATAGTTTCTTCCAACCAGTCCGCCCAGATCAAACCAGCCAAGTCTTACGGAGAATAAGAGCTTGAGCAGGGAAGCGAAAAAGAATGTCGGAAGGGAAATACCGGCAAGCGCAAGTACCGTGATGGTATAGTCCGTCTTGCTGTACTGCTTTGTGGCTGCGATTACGCCAAGAGGAATGGCGATCAGCAGTTCCAGTACAAAGGAGATGGCTCCCATAACGAAGGAAATCCAGACGGAATCTTTGAATTTGTCAATAACAGGGACCGTCCACTTCCAGCTGTCGCCGAACTGACCCCTGATGGCCTTGCCGCACCAGGCAATGAATCCCGGAATGATGCCTTTATCCATTCCATATGTGGCAGAAAGCTGCTGCATCCATTCCTCGAAGCTCTTGGAACCCGGCTGCATGGACTTCTGTCTGGCGATCTGCTCCAGATAGGAGGTCGGCAGGCATCTCATCAATACATAAATAATGAAAGCGACAAATATCAGAATCACAATAGAAATCAATAGTCGCTTAATGATAAACTTTTTCAAATTATCTCACCCCTGTGTATGTTTTCTTATCATTGATAAGCAGCAAAACTGCTTTGTTTGAAATGGACCGGCGCAAAAAAGCGCCGGTCCGAAATGCATCCGCTTATGGGGTAAGCTTTAGTTCATCTCGATATTCTCGATCTCGTTCATCCATCCGTAGAAGGTGGTGATATCGGGAGTCATAGTATCCGCTTTCACACGCTCGGTACTGTAGATGACGCAGTTCTGTCTCTGATATACAGGGATCTCGCAGGACCAGTCAATAACAGCATCCAGGCAAGCCTTGTACATAGCCTTTCTGTAGGTCTGGTCTGCAGACTCACGTGCCTGCATGATCATCTCATCCAGCTTAGCATCTGCGATATCATACATATAGTTGGAACCGCCGGCTTCTTTCTTGCCATTTGCGATGTCGGAGTAGTAGATCTGATACATATCCGGATCTACGGTTGCGCCCCAAGCTGCGCACCAGATCTCGCCGTCGCCTGCCTCAAGCTTATTCCAGAGGTCAGAGCTGTTGGAAAGGTCGTTTACGATCAGGTTCATGCCGATCTCTGCAAGGGCTTCCTTAGCCAGAGTCAGGATCATGAAGGAAGGATGATCACCGGAGCCATCAGCGGGGATCATAGCTTCATATTCCATCTTAGCGCCTTCCGGAGCTGCTGTGATCTTGCCGTCAGTTACAGTGTAACCAGCTGCCTCGAAGAATCCCAGAGCTGCTGCCTTAGCTGCTGCGTACTTGTCATCTGCGCTCATGTCAGAAGTATAAATCGGCTCGCCGTTTACATCTGTGGAGAATGCTACCTGATAGCCGTCATCAGTCGGCTGAGGAGCTGCCCAGGATGTATTGGAGATCGGATAGTTGATAACAGAAGCGGTATCGCCGTAGTAGGAATCGATCGCTACATCACGATATACAGAGAAGATGGTTGCGAAAGCACGGCGCAGATTCTTGGAAGCATCAGAACCGGACTCATCGCCTACTCTTACGTTATCAGCATTGATGCCGATATAACCGTATCCAAGGTTGTCAACAGTGCTTGTTGTGATCTTGGAACCGGAAAGCTCTCCGCCGTTCTCACTCTTGATGTTCTCAGCGGTCTCTTTCTTGAAGGAAGGATCGGTTACATCATAGGTACCGGTTACAACGCCGTTCAGCTTATCCGCATCGGAACCTTCCTGGAAGTTCACATGTTTGGTCTTGGGCTCACCCTTGAAGTAGTTCTCATTAGCCTCAAAGTTAACAACACCGTTCTCAAACTTCACGAACTTGTAGGGACCTGCGCCCATCGGCTGTGTGGTCTTCGCACGTACGGAAGTCAGATCGCCCTTCGGGAATCCGAACTTGTTGTTATCATAATCAAACTGCGCCTTGTCTCCATAGTAATGAAGAGGAGAAATAGCAAGTGTCAGCTGATAGATCATGGTAGCATCGAACTTGTCAGCTACAACACGGAGGCTGTAGTCACCAGTCTTCTGGATACCGGCAATGTTCGGAGCAGACTTACCAGTCTCAATACCAACGGTGTAATCGTTGTAAGTAGGCATCAGATCAGAGAATGCAGAACCAGCAGTCTCTGTGGATGTCATGCTGGCAAGATCACCGCCGTATGCTTCGAGCATTACATTGAACCAATCCATGTTGGTTGCGCCTTCCGGAACCTCATAACCCCAGTTGGGAGCTACCTTGGAAAGGTCATCGCCTTCCTTGTTGATGCCGGCTGCTACGCAGTAGTCAACGATTTCCTGAACGAAAGCCTCTGCAGCGGGCTTGTACTCAGACCAGAAAGCCTTCTGCTGCTCTTCTGTCCAGTTTGTGAAATCTGTGTTGTCCTCGCCTGCTGCGATCAGGAGGTTCAGCAGAGTGTCCATACCGGTACGGTAGTCTGCAATACCCTGAATCGGCTGTGCGAACAGTGTGGAAGATCCATCGTAAGTAGGATCGCAAAGAACATACATGCTGAAGATAACATCGTCGATGGTGATGGGCTCTCCATCGGAGAATTTCAGGTCATCACGGAGAGTGATATCGTAAAATACGGTACCGTCATCATTCTGTGTGATCTCCATGTCTGCAGGACCTGTGTAGGTGTAATCTGTGTTGTTGTAGTTGACGGTCTCTCCTTCAATACCCTTCTGGATAACCATACCCATACGGTCACTGGTGAAGAGCGGCAGCTGTGTCAGCGCCTGCACATCCTGGTCGTAAGCTGTCTCCGCAAAGAAGGGAGAAAACTTGCTGTTAAAACTGCTGTAGCCGGCTACCAGGACTTTCTCCTCAGCACCGCCGCCTGAGCTGCTTCCGCTTCCTCCGCAGGCAGCAAGGCCAAATGCCATACATCCTGCAAGAGCCAGCGCAAAAAGCTTTGTGAGTCTCTTTTTCATTTCCATGTTCCTCCTTGTTTTTAGCGTGTTACATATAAAATGCGTCCACTTGATCATATTGTACTTCTTAAAGACATAACTGTCAATTCTAACCTTGCTTTTCTGTTATTTTCCGTGCAATTTACACAATAGCAGACTGGTCAAAGGCTGACAGCCACTCTCTGGCTGCCCGGCATACACTATGCAGGCATTCCTCATCAAAAGGACTCTTCAAGTCCGCATGTTCCAGCAGCTGGGTGAAGGTGCGGCTTCCCCCCTGTCTGGTATATGCCATGTAATGATCCCAGGCATCTTTCCGGTCTGCCTGCTGCAGAGCCCAGATCTCCAGTGCAACTGTCTGGGCCAGACAGTAATCAATATAATAGAAGGGGAAGGAATAAATGTGATGCTGTCTCTGCCAGCCTTCTCCTTCACTGTAAAAAGGAATCTCCCCGTCCAGCTTCTGCCAGGGCATGTAGATTCCAAGCAGTTCTTTCCAGACAGCGTGTCTCTGGGCCGGAGTCATATCCGGTTTTTCAAAGACAATATGCTGGAAATGGTCGACCATGGTCCCGTAGGGGATAAAGGTGATCGCGCTTGCCAGATGGCTGTAATAGAACTTGTCTGTATCCTTTCCGAAAAATCCCTCTTCCCAGGGCCATGCCAGAAACTCCATGGACATGGAATGGACCTCGCAGGCTTCCATACCGGGCCATACAGAGGACAAAGGCACTCTGCGCCGGTTCATGTAGGCTGCAAAAGCATGTCCGGCCTCATGGGTCACAACCTCTACATCCCCCTGGGTCCCGTTAAAGTTGGCAAAGATGAAAGGTACTTCATAATCCGGAATACTGGTGCAGTATCCGCCGCCTTCCTTGCCTTCCTTGCTGAGCAGGTCCATCAGCTCTCCATCCAGCATAGTATGGAAAAACTCTGCTGTCTCCGGAGAAAGCTCCTCATAGAACTTCTTTGCATGCGCTACGATATCATCCGCACTTCCCTGCGGGCGTGGATTGCCGCTGCGGAACTCCAGGGCATTGTCCGCAAAGCTCATGGGATAGGACTTGCCCAGGCGGGCTGCCTGTTCATGATAAATGCTCTCTGCCAGAGGCACCAGGTATTTCTGTACAGCCAGACGGAACTTTTCCACATCCTTCTGGTCATAGCAGTTTCTATCCATGCGGTTGTAGCCAAGCGGAATATAACCTTCATATCCCAGCTTTCTGCCCATGGCATCACGCAGGTGTACCAGCTTGTCATAAAGGTCATCCAGTTTTGCCTGGTTGTCCTTGTACCACTGTCCTTCTGCCTTCCAGGCCGCCAGTCTTCTCTCATCATCCGGATCGGACTTAAAAGGCGTCATCTGGGAAATGGTATAGATCCCGCCCTCAAAGGGGATCTGGGCAGAAGCCAGAAGCTTCTCATACTCCGTGACCAGCTTATTCTCTTCCTGCATCTCGGCAATGATCTCCGGAGAAAAGCTCTTGACTGCCAGTT
>CAMMZE010000080.1 GCA_946529195.1 uncultured Lachnospiraceae bacterium | reverse complement strand
ATATAAGGCGACATGGGCCTGACATCGGATTCCTGCCAGATCTTTCAGGTAGGATTGCCGGCATCTGAGAGCTGTCAGCGCCGGAAGAGGCTTAATGATGGTATGCCCCATCATATCAGCCAGCCGGTATCCGGATCCGTCGGAACCTTGTTTGGGGGCCGCACATCCGCCGGCCGCCAGGATGGTCTTTCTGGCACGGATACAAGTGCCATTCTCTGTATAAACATAGAAAACAGAGCCTTGCTTCTCTGTTTCCTGTACTTTTATCTTAGAGACAGCAGTCTCCCCCGCGATCTCCACACAACCCGTCTCCTCTATGGCGCGTTCCAGAGCATTTCTGACCGAAACAGCCTGATCAGACATGGGATAAATGTAGTCACCCCTGCAATGCGTATAGATACCGGCGGAGGCCAGAAAACGAGTCATGGCATCTGTGTCATAATGAGAAAGTACATCCTTTACAAAAAGCGGATTGCCCCGGTAAAAGGGGCTGTAATCCGTCAGCTGGCCGGAAAGTGCAAGATTACCCAGATTGCATCTTCCATTCCCGGTAGCCAGAATCTTTTTGCCGGGTCTTGGCATTCGTTCCACGAGTATGGTACGGGCATTCCGGCGGCCCGCGCAGATGGCAGCTGCCATGCCGGAGGCACCTCCTCCGATGATACAGATATCATAAATCATATAATCAAGGACTCCTTAAAACAGATGCAGTCTGACTGCGATCGCCGCAAAAGCTTTTCCAAGGGGGTACTCCCGCATCTCTTTCTGACTGATTCCTTTCATCAGGATCAGGACCACCCCGTAAAGGAAAGCCGAAAGCAGCAGGGCAACCAGAGCTGACAAGCGCCCCGGAAACTGTGCTCTGATCAGCCCGTGGAAGACAAGGAAGAGAACCATAGCGGTCACAACAGAGGCTCCTGCAGGCTGCAGAAACATACGTACATATTCATGAGAAAATGACGTATGACGAACCAGATACAGAATGTTTAATGCCGCAAAAGTGAAGGCGAAAATCGTATCACTGTAAAGCATTGCGTAGATATTCATATCACTGTAGGACAGCAGAATGATCAGAAAGAGCAAGTGCAGGGCAAATGCTGCCAGACCATTGATCAGAACGGTTTTGAGCCGGTCAATGGCCGTCAGCATAAAGCAGGAAGCTGCCGCATAAGCGGTAAGCAGAATGAGCGGTGCTCCTGCCAGCAGTATTTTTCTGGTCATGATTGAAAAATCACCAAAGAAAAGACCCGCGAACGCATCTCCGGCTACTGCAGAGGAAAGAGCTGCCGGGATAGCCGCGATCATGGTATACCGCATCATTTTCTGCATCGATACCGTCTGACGCAGGTTTTCTCCATGAATGTAGGCATCTGAAGTCTCTGCGATTCCTGCCGGCATAGCATAGAGGAGAATGATCATCGGAATACAGAGCATGGGAAGATATTTTCCGGTCAGTATTCCGTACAGAGAAGTAATCAGAGCCGCATCATATCCATTGGCCCCGGTAAAATGCGCATACAGGGATGCATCTGTCAGCAGAAAAACACTGATCCCGATGGTCGTCATAATAAAGGGCCTGAATCCTGCAAAGAAATTTCTCAGGAAAGAAGAATAATTATTCTCTGTATGAATCTCATCTTTACGTGCCCGGCGGATCAGATGCTGGCGGTACACAGTATAGACAGCGAGTAAAAGCAGCATGGATGCTATGGAGCCAAAGAGAATTCCGAAAGACCCGATTCCTGCCAGGAAAGAAGCTTCCTCTCCTTTGACTGCAACAAAAGAAACAAGGCTTCCGATAAAGCTGACGATCACAAAAAGGAACTGTGATATCCTGCCTGGACGGATCGTTCCGATTCCCTTGAAATAGCCGCGCAGAACACCCGATATACTCATGCACAAAACAGCAGGAGCCATCACGCGAAGTGAAACAGATACCGGTCTCAGAGCATTTCCGTATAAAAGGAAACAAATCTGAGGGGCAAGCAGATACAAAATGATGCTGCAGACAGCTCCGAATCCCAGGCTGCTGAGCATGGCATAACGAATCATCCCGTATTCATTCACAGAATCATGACGGGATCTGGTATTTAAAATCATCCTGCTCACAGCCTGCGTAAAGCCGCCTGAAGTTATAAAAACAAATAGTAAAAGGATATCGCAGGACAGACTCCAGTATCCCGCAGCGCTGTCTCCTGTAAGAAGCTGCAGCAGAATACGGTAAAGCAGCCATAAAAGGCAAAGAATAAGCTGCATAAGTGTATCCATAAAAACTCGGCGGCCATCCCGCACATACATGCGGGAATAGGCCGCTTCCTCCTTTACAATGCAATCATCTGATTATTCAAAAGTAACGGTTTTGCTGTCTGAAACAACCTCGAAAAATGTCTTGCCCGGATTGAGACGGATCTCATTGCCATCAGCATCAAAATACTTGGTGCGGTCATCATTATCCGCTCTCTCCCAGGTGATTTCGATTGCTTTGCCATCTGTAATATAGTAACCCTGGCCGGTGCCGTTCAGAGTCAGATCCTGATGGTCTTCATTGCTGATCGAGGTCTCATATACATACTGAACAATAATATTCTTATAAGCCAGCTGCTCCTCGGTCTCGCGGTCTATATGGGCTTCACCGTATTGGAATCTCTTATAAAGTCCGCTCTCTGCATCATATTCAAACCAGGGCTGTGAATCAAAGGGAATATTTACAACAGAAGCCTCGATTCCGTCTTTCAGGGGAGTGTCCTTGCGGTTGAACTTCAGACGGGGGGTATAATCCTCCGGATAGTCCCTGGAAAGTCCGACAATATCAAGTCCTGTCGCAAGCATATCTCCGGTTGTATAAACATTGTGCGGAGCCTCTCTGTCATCGGAACGATAGAAAACATCATAGGTATAGCTGGAAAGTCCGCTGATCGTGGTGATGCCTTCATTGTCAAAACGGTCCTGTGCAAAACGGGACTGACCGAAATGTACATAAATAGCCTCGTTGTCATTGGCAAAATCGATATAATAATGTCTGGCACTTCGAATAGAACCGATCTTTTCCACGTCATCTACGTCCTGGAATACACCCATCAGTCTGGTGATACCAGCCTCTACCTGCGCCTCATATACGACCTCAGCATAAAGAATACCGGACTGCGGCAAAGCATCCTGGATATTATTGAGCATGATCGCGTAGGGGCGTTTCAGGCCGACCTCTTTGGAAACCACTTCACCGGTCAGGTAACTGTACATCTCATCTTTTCCGAGAGCCGGCTCTTCGGTTTCTTTGGTCTCGGTTTCCGTCGGAGCCTGTGTTTCCGTCTCGATCTTAAGTTCTGTTTCCGTCTCCGTTGTCTCGGTCGGAGCCTCCTTGCTTCCGCAGGCGGCCAGTGACAGTGCCATAGATACACAAAGTACTGCAATCAGTTTCTTTTTCATTTTATATTTGCCATCCTTTCTGTTTATCTTTGCAAGCCAAGCAAATCAAGTATTGCGCGCTGTCTCTCCTCCATCACTTCACGCTCTTCCTCTTCCATGTGGTCGTAACCCATCAGATGGAGCATGCTGTGTGCAGTCAGGAACCCCAGTTCCCTCTCCGGAGAATGTCCGTACAGCTGTGCCTGTTCATAGACTTTATCCATGGAGATCACAATGTCCCCAAGCATCAGTTCACCCGTTTCCGGATTAAAGGCGTCAGAATATTCATCGGAATCAAATACAGAGAAATCAGCTGGTACAGGATAATCTGACATAGGGAAAGACAAGACGTCGGTGGGCCGGTCAATCTCCCTGAACTCTGCATTCATAACGGCGATTTCATCATTTCCAGTCAGAAGAACACTGACTTCCGCCTCGTAAGGGCACTGTTCATAGTTCAGTGCTGCCTCCGCAACAGACCGTATGATCGTATCATAGTCGATCTGGATCGGTTTCTCATATTCGTTGTCAATCTGAATGGTCATATTGTCTCCTGCTGTTATTCTTCTTATGGACATATCGTTTGCCGGACCGCTTGGCTGCCTGAGCCTGTTTGCTCTCATAGCGGTCGTAGGCCTCTACGATTCTCTGTACAAGCGGATGCCGCACAACGTCGCGGTTGGTCAGCATACAGATCCCGATCCCCTCAATGCCGGCAAGTACCTTGAGTGCAACATCAAGTCCGGACTCCTGTCCGGCCGGCAGATCCTTCTGACTCAGATCGCCTGTGATAATGGCCTTGGACCCAAATCCGATACGGGTCAGGAACATCTTCATCTGGGCCGGGGTCGTATTCTGCGCCTCGTCAAGAATAATAAAAGCATTATCCAGAGTACGTCCTCTCATGTAAGCCAGAGGAGCAACCTCGATCAGTCCTTTTTCATGGTTTCTGATATAGGACTCCGCACCCATAATGTCGTAAAGGGCGTCATATAAAGGTCGAAGATAGGGATCGATCTTGCTCTGCAGATCGCCCGGCAGAAAGCCAAGCTTCTCTCCTGCCTCAATCGCCGGACGCGTCAGGATAATACGGTTCACATCCCCGTTTTTAAATGCTGTAACGGCCATGGCAATGGCCAGATAGGTCTTGCCGGTACCAGCCGGACCGGCGCCGAAAACGATCATCTGTTTCCGGATGCTGTCTACATAATCCTTCTGTCCCATCGTCTTGGGGCGGACAGGCTTGCCTGTAGCTGTATGACAGACCAGATCGCTCATCAGGTCGGTTACAGACTCCTCATGCCCCTCCAGGGCCAGGGCCAGCATATAATTAACATTCTGCTCTGTGATCACCTCACCGCGGGCTGCAAGATTGATCAGCTGCCCGATCACAGAAGCTGCCCGGGAAGCAGCTGAAGCGGATCCTATGACCTTCAGGCTCCCGCCCCGGGCCAGTATGGTGACATTAAGCGTCCTCTCGATCCGCTTGATATGATTATCAAATTCGCCGAATACATTGCGGATGTGCTCTGCGGGCACATCGATGATTTCTTCGGTAATGGTCACTCTCTAAAAATCCTCCTGAAAAATGATCCTTATAGTTTAGTTTACCACTTTATGATGATAATGCAAGCAAATCAAAATCAAAAAAGGAAGGACTATAACAATAGATCTGTTATAGTCCCTTATCATTCGTGAAATATAAAGAAAGACGATCTTATCTGAATGATTTACGCTTTCTTGCAGCCTCTGATTTCTTCTTGCGTCTAACGCTAGGCTTTTCATAGTGCTCTCTCTTGCGGATCTCCTGCTGGATACCTGCCTTCGCACAGTTTCTCTTAAATCTGCGAAGCGCACTATCTAACGACTCGTTTTCTTTAACGATAACATTCGACATAGCTCACACCTACCTCCCCTCCAGTTGTGTATTGTGCTGATACAACTGTGGGTATTTTGCACTAAAAGAATTATACCATACTTTTCTGATTCGTCAAGACAGATTTTATTCAAGATTCACAGTAAAATGATCGGATTCCAGCTTATAAGAAAGTCCGCTCTCTGATACAAGCTTTTCCATCATTTTTTCCGGTCCTTCCTGAAGGCGCGGCTGCTCTTCTTCACTGATCATAGTACTGAATTGATCAGAATTTCTTGCAGCCAGCGCAGGAATGGGGGTTACCTGCTCGTCTGTCCAGTCCAGATAAGTGGGATAGACATCAAAGGATGTCAGCATCATGACCCCATTGATATTCTTCATGACATGCAGTTTCAGCAGCATACCAAAATCTACAGCAAGTTCTTCATATTCATAATTGCTGTAGATTTCCGAAGAGATCAGATCACCGAGGCCGTAAAAGACGGGGGTCTCATACTGGAATCCGTCTTCTCCCACATAAGTAAGAATCTCCATAGGCTT
>CAMMZE010000079.1 GCA_946529195.1 uncultured Lachnospiraceae bacterium | reverse complement strand
TTGTTGGAATGCGGGTGCTTGCCGGGATCCAGGAGATTAATGCCTGTATCTGTATTCAGGGACCAGTTATTATGCTTGCCGGACCCATTGATCCCTGCAAAAGGTTTCTCATGGAGCAGGCATACCAGATCATGACGCAGGGCAACCTTCTTCATGATTTCCATGATCAGCTGGTTATGGTCTGTGGCAATATTGGTCGTGTTGTAAACGGGAGCCAGTTCATGCTGGCCCGGAGCAGCTTCATTGTGCTGGGTCTTGGCGGGGATGCCAAGCTTCCAGAGTTCCTTATTGAGCTCTGTCATAAAAGCAAGTACGCGCTCTTTGATGGTGCCAAAATAGTGATCATCCAGCTCCTGGCCCTTGGGAGGCTGTGCCCCAAACAGAGTACGGCCGGTAAAAATCAGGTCTTTTCTTTTATTATAGGTCTCACGATCAACCAGGAAATACTCCTGCTCCGCCCCGACACTGGTAATGACCTTTGTGGTCTGTGTATCGCCGAAAAGACGGACGATTCGCAGTGCCTGGGTGTTGATCGCTTCCATGGAACGCAGAAGGGGTGTTTTCTTGTCAAGCGCCTCTCCTGTGTAGGAGCAGAAAATCGTCGGAATACAAAGGACCGCAGATCCATCCGGAAACTCACGGATAAAGGCAGGGGACGTGCAGTCCCATGCTGTGTAGCCTCTTGCCTCAAAGGTAGCCCGGATACCGCCGGACGGGAAGGAAGAACCGTCAGATTCACCCTTGAGCAGCTCTTTCCCGGAAAGAGACATCAGTACAGAACCGTCGCTTTGCGGATTGATAAAAGCATCATGCTTCTCTGCGGTAATGTTTGTCAGAGGCTGGAACCAGTGGGTGTAATGTGTCGCCCCTTTATCGATAGCCCACTCTTTCATCTCGTGGGCAATGATTTCGGCTACATGAGGCTCCAGGTCTTTTCCTTCCATCAGGGTATTTTTAAACTCTGCATAGATTTTCTTTGGAAGGCGGTGTTTCATCGTTGCATCGTCAAAAACATCAGAGGCAAACATTTCAATCACATCGTATCTTTCAGACATAGCTTCTCCTATTCTTGCATCTTGCCTATATAATAAAAGCCTTTACTCTCTTCTAATGTTACATTTACGATCTGTCCGATCAGTTCGGGCGAAGCCTTGAAATGTACCAGGAAATTCTGGCTCATTCTTCCGGTCAGCATAGAAGGATCATGATCATTGACGCTTTCAGCCAGGACAGGAACCGTCATGCCGACAAATCGTCCTGCCCCCTGAGCGGCCTTTGACTGAACCAGAGCCAAAAGCCGCTCAAAGCGGTCATGCACAACTTCATCAGGGATCTGGTCTTCCATGCGGGCAGCCGGCGTGCCTGTGCGTTTGGAATAGATAAATGTAAAGGCACTGTCATAGCCCACCTGTTCAACCACTTTCATGGTCTCCTGGAAATCTTCTTCCGTCTCACCGGGAAAACCGACTATGATGTCTGTTGTCAGTGAGATGTCCGGACAGGCTGTTCTGACCTTGCTGACCAGTCTCAGATAATCCTCTCTGTTATAATGCCTGTTCATCTTTTTGAGAATGGCATCACTGCCGGACTGCAGAGGCAGATGCAGATGATGACAGAGCTTATCAGAACGGCCCATCAGCTCGATCAGCTCATCCGACATATCCTTGGGATGAGAAGTCATAAAACGGATCCGCTCGATCCCGTCTATCTTTTCCACTCTCTCGATCAGCTGGGCAAAGCTGATGGGATCCTGCAGGTTTTTGCCGTAGGAATTGACATTCTGTCCCAGCAGCATGACCTCTTTCACCCCATCGGCGGCAGCCTGGCGGATTTCACGGATGATATCGTCCGGCTCTCTGCTCTTTTCTCTGCCCCGCACATAGGGTACGATACAGTAGGTGCAGAAATTGTTGCATCCGAACATGATATTGACGCCCGTCTTAAAGGGGTACTTGCGGTCTGTCGGAAGATCTTCCACAATCTCAGCTGATTCCGAAAGAATATCTGTGACCGCCTTGCCTGTCTGCAGCCTCTTCCAGACCAGTTCCGCCAGCTTATAATTATTATGTGTGCCGAATATAATATCGACATGCCGGTAGGAACGGCTGAGTTTGTCGACAACCTCCGGCTCCTGCATCATGCAGCCACAGATGCCGATCAGCATGCCCGGATGATTCTTTTTGGTTTTCTTCATCTGGCCCAGATGCCCGTAAACACGCATATTGGCATTTTCACGGACCGAACAGGTATTGTAAAGGACAATATCGGCATCCTCTGTATCAGCGGAAATGTAGCCGCATCTCTTCAGGATTCCTGCATAAGACTCCGAATCTCTGGCGTTGGCCTGGCATCCGAATGTCTCTACATGCATAGTGGGAAAGGCGCCATTTTGTATGGCTCTCTCCATGTTCATCCTGTGCAGGGCAGCCATAAAATAATACTGGCGCTGGGGCTCCTTTTCAGGAGCAGGCAGTGTCAGATCCGCCCGGTCGATTACGGCATCATAGCACTGTATTTTTTCTTTGCTTTCTGCGTCTTCCAGGAAAACATCTTTCCCGTATTCCTCAAAGACCTGCCCGGCAAAGGTAAGGGCCCTGCTCAGCCCCGCCTCCTTTTCCCCTGAGGGAAAGGGGATCAGGGTATCGCCGGTCCATACTGAAAATAATCTGTCATTCATATTCCGCTTCCTTTGCTTTCAGGTTCTATATAATCCAAAATATTAAAGGTATTGCTCTTATGCGCCAGGAAAAGGGTTCCTTCCTGTTCGCCTGCGATCAGCCTGTCTACAATGGTAAAATCACTGCTGTTCGCGATAATCATATCACATCCGGCATCATTTGCAATACGGGCTGCGTCGATTTTTGTCTTCATTCCGCCTGTGCCGAACTCACCGGAGGATCCTTTGGCCAGGGCATAGATGGAATCGTCGATGGACTCGACACAGCTGATAAACTTTGCATCTGCATTTTTGGAGGGATCGTCGGTATAAAGTCCGTCTATATCAGAAAGCAAAATCAGAAGGTCTGCTCCGATGATGGCCGAAACAACGGCAGACAGGGTATCGTTATCGCCAAATTCGATTTCGGAAGTGGAAACCGTATCGTTTTCATTGACAATGGGGATCACGCCCAGACGCAGCAGTTCGTTGAAGGTATTTTTGGCATTTCTGCAGCTGGTTTCCCGAACAATCGTGTGCTTGGTCAGGAGAATCTGGGATGCAGTATGATTATATTCGCGGAAGAGCTTCTGATAGATCATCATCAGCATAGCCTGTCCGACAGAGGCACAGGCCTGCTTCTGTTCGATTCTTTCCGGGCGTCCGGAAAAACCAAGTGCCTTTTTCCCAACACCAATCGCACCGGAGGATACCAGAACGATATCAAGTCCCCGGTTTCTAAGGTCGCACAATACACGGACCAGTCTGTCCAGTTTGAGCAGATCCAGTGATCCTGTCTCGGGATGTACCAGCGAAGAGGATCCGACCTTTACAACGATCCTTTTCTTTTCATGAAGATGCTCTCTCCTGCTCTTCTCATATATCATAACGTGCTTTCTCCTTCATAAAATCTGGCTACCGCTTCTGCAATCCGTATGCCATCCATGGCAGCGCTTGTGATACCGCCTGCATATCCTGCTCCTTCTCCGCAGGGAAAGAGGCCCGGCAGACTACTCTGCCCGTCCTGCCCTCTTACAATCCTGACCGGAGAAGAGGTTCTGGTTTCCACACCGGAAAGTATGGCGTCAGGACGGTCAAAGCCCTTCAGCCTGTGTCCCATGAGGGAAATCCCCTCATCCAGGCTCTCGCATACATAATCCGGAAGACAGTTTCTCAGGTTTCCAAATGTAACCGCTCCCTTATGCATGGGCTGGACCTGGCCAAAAGCGGTGGAAATCTTACCAGTCTGGAAATCTTCATACAGCTGGACAGGAACTTTTCCTTTTCCCTCCTGCCATGCCCGGCGTTCCCATTCTTCCTGGAAGCTGACGCCGGCCAGAGGATGATCCGAACCGAAATCTTCCGGGGTAACCGTTACAATCACGGCACTGTTGGCATTTTGCCCGTCACGGCTGCGGTTACTCATGCCATTGACAGCAGTCATCCCCTCCTGGGAAGAGGCATTTACGACATATCCGCCTGGACACATGCAGAATGTATAAGCGCTACGTCCATTCGATGTCTTTGCTGTCAGTTTATAATCTGCAGCAGGCAGCTTGTCATAATAGTCACCGTATTGCATCCGGCCGATCATCTCCTGAGGATGCTCAATCCGCAGGCCAATGGCAAATGCTTTCTGCTGCATATCTATGGACTGTAATCCGTACAGCATTCGGAAGGTGTCCCTGGCACTGTGGCCGGGGGCCAGAACTACGCTGTCAGATGCATATTCTTTTTCACCATTTACGATCACACCGCAGATTCGTCCTTCACGGATCTGCAGCCCTGTCACCTTGCTGTCAAAATGAATCTGGCCGCCCAGAGAAAGTATCTCTTCACGGATATTTCTGACAATATGTACCAGCTGATCTGTACCAAGGTGCGGTTTCTGCACGTAAAGAATCTCTTCCGGGGCTCCGGCTTCTGCAAAGATCTCCAGCACTTTCCGGTGGAGACCGGAAGGATCTTTGACAAGGGTATTGAGCTTGCCGTCCGAAAAAGTTCCGGCACCACCTTCCCCGAACTGGGCATTGCACTCCGGATCAAGCGGTCCCCCGTTCCAGAAATCTTCTACTTTGCGGACCCTTTCCGAGAGACTGGATCCCCTTTCAAAAAGAATGGGACGGAATCCGGCACGGGCAAGCATAAGGCCGCAAAAGAGGCCCGCAGGGCCGGTACCGATGATAATCGGGCGCGACTGCAGATTCTTTCTGGCATGGAATGGAAATTCATAATATACCGGCTGATAGGCTGTGACATCTTTATTGCCTTTTCCGGAGAGAATCTTTTTTTCGTTTTGCAGGCTGACACATACGCTCAGCTGGTAGCAGGGACTTCCCTGATGCCCGGCATTTTTACTCTTTCTGGCATCCAGAGATTCCCGCAGAATAGAAAAATCTATAAGATCTGCCGGGCGTATTCCCAATTTTTTCAGGATGGCCTGCCTGAGCATGTCTCTGTCATAGGGTACAGGCATCCTGATCTGGTTGATTCTAAGCATGTTTTCTCCTTTTTGCAGCATCCTGACCGGCTATGCAGCCAGTGGAAAAAGCCCAGTGCAGATTAAAGCCGCCGCAGATCCCATCTACATCCAGCAGTTCACCGGTCAGATACAGTCCTCTGCACACTTTTGATTCCATGGTAAGAGGATTGATCTCTCTGGTATCAACTCCCCCGCAGCAGACCTGAGCCTGATCAAAGCCATTTGTATCTGTGATTTCCAATACATGACATTTTAATAATTCCTGCAAAAGAGCCAGAGACTTGCCGTCCCAGCGGGAAGCAGGAAGATTTTTCTGACCATGCATGGCAAGCCGGGCCATACAGGAGGCCATCTTTTCATTCATCAGACCGGAAAGAACCTCATACATGGTAAAGTCAGGATGTTCTGATGCTGTTGACTGGATCATGGACCGAAGTCTGTTTCTGGAAATCTCAGGGAAAAAGTCAATCCTTGCAGTAACGGTTTTCCCTTTGTCCAGTTCTCTGGCAGCAAAACGGCTGATCTGAAAGACCGGAATCCCGGAGATCCCGTAATTGGTCAGCTGCACTTCCCCCGTATCTTCTGAGAGGAAGCGGTTTCCCGCATATAAGGCGACATGGGCCTGACATCGGATCCCGGCCAGATCTTTCAGGTAGGATTGCCGGCATCTGAGAGCTGTCAGCGCAGGAAGAGGCTTAATGATG
>CAMMZE010000078.1 GCA_946529195.1 uncultured Lachnospiraceae bacterium | reverse complement strand
GTAATCGTAATAAAATGCTTTTTCGCAGCAGTCAGTCTGTCCATTTTCTATCCTTATCTTTGTACTCTCTATTTCACAGTACCTATACCTTATCATGCCCGAAAGGAAATAGCAATAAAGCGGATGGTCTTTGTTCGCATGAAATAATTGATACTTTTCCCCACTTATTATATACTGAAAGCAGTTCAACTGACCCCATATTACTGTTTATATAGAAGGAGGTTTCCTATGAACAAGAAATTAGGTTTTGGCTGTATGCGCCTGCCGCTCACGAATCCGGAAGACCACAAAAGCATTGACCTGCCGCAGTTCGAGCAGATGGCCGATACCTTTCTGGAAAGAGGCTTCACCTATTTTGACACCGCATACATGTACCATGACTACCAGAGCGAAATCGCGGTCCGCGAAGCCCTGGTAAAGCGTCATCCCAGAGAATCCTTCACCCTGACCTCCAAGCTTCCGACCATGATGCTGAAGGAAAAAGCCGACATGGAGCGCATTTTCAACGAGCAGCTGGAAAAGACCGGTGCCGGCTATTTTGACTATTACTGGCTGCACAACCTGAACCGCGGCGATATCGGCATCGCTGATGAACTGGATGCCTGGTCCTTTATTCAGGAGAAGAAGAAGCAGGGACTGATCAGGCATATCGGCTTTTCTTTCCATGACATGCCCGGCATGCTCGATGATATCCTGACAAAGCATCCGGAAATGGAATTCGTACAGATCCAGCTCAACTATCTGGACTGGGAAGTCCCTAACGTGAAATCCCGCGAATGCTATGAGGTCTGCGTAAAGCATGGCAAACCTGTCATCGTTATGGAGCCTGTCAAAGGCGGCGCCCTGGCCAATGTGCCTGCTGGTGTAACAGAGCTGTTCAAAGGCATCCATCCGGACATGTCCGTTCCCAGCTGGGCCATCCGCTACGCGGCCAGCCTGCCCGGCGTCTGTATGGTCCTTTCCGGCATGAGCGATATGGACCAGCTTCTGGACAACACTTCCTACATGCAGGACTTTGTGCCTCTGGATGAGGCAGAGTATCAGGCGATCGACAAGGCGGTTGAACTGATTCATGCAGCCATTGCCATCGACTGCACAGCCTGCCGCTACTGCACAGAAGGCTGCCCGGTACAGATCCCGATTCCGGACTATTTCAAGCTTTACAATGAATTCCGCCAGATCGGCGGCGGCTTCTCCGCGCCTCAGCTGCGCGAGTACCGCAAACTTTCCGGAGAAGAGGGCGTCGGCAAAGCCTCTGAGTGCGTCCAGTGCGGACAGTGCGAGGCCGCCTGTCCCCAGCACCTGGAAATCCGCGACTGGCTGACAAAGGTTGCAAAAGAGATGGAGACAGCATGAATAAAAGACTGTAAAAAGTCCTGAAGAAAAACAATGCCCAGGCCGTAAGGCCTGAGCATTGTTCTTTTTTGCTATTCTGCAGATTCCACAATATCCAGCAGGGCCTGAACATCTTCCTCCGAGGTGGCAGCTGCCCTTCTCTACAGTAACATTCTGCATTCCGACGTTTTCCAGTGTTTCCACTTTCCAATGCACTTTTTACTGTCTCGTCATCCACAGTGTCTGCAACAAAATTGCTTAGCTGCAGCCTCTGGTCCTCAGTTGCCAGCAAAAGGCCTGTTCATATTATTACCGTATTAATTCCATTTCAGATTATGTACTGCTTGATTCATTCCATTTCCACGCCTATAATGGTAATATATTAATACTTTTTCTCTGTTGGTTTGAAAGGAGGTGCCTTTTTTGACGATTCAGGAAATGAAAACCCGAAAAAAAGAACTGGGTTACTCCAATGCCTATCTGTCCAGACTTTCCGGAGTCCCCCTCGGCACTGTTCAAAAGATTTTCAGCGGCGCAACCTCTGCGCCCAGACGCACCACCCTGCTCGCCCTGCAGCGTGTACTGGCAGAAGGAACCTCTTTTATTTATCCCCCTGCCGGTTCACTTTCTCATCCCTCCATGGTCTGCGATGCACATGCTGCAGCAGCCGATGACCTTCCGGAGCCTGCGCCCGGCCGCTATGACCGGCAGGGGACCTATACCCTGGATGATTATTATGCTCTACCTGATGATCAGAGGGTGGAACTGATCGACGGGGTCTTTTATGATATGACTTCTCCAACCACCATCCACCAGCTCATCGGCGGTTATATCCATGCAAAGTTTCTGGCATATGTTTCTGAGAAGAAGGGGGCCTGCATCCCTTTCATCTCTCCCATTGATGTTCAGCTGGACCGGGATAACCGGACTATGGTCGAGCCGGATGTCGTGGTGGTCTGCAACAGGGATATGATTATCCGCCGCTGTATTTACGGAGCTCCGGACCTGGTAATCGAAGTGCTCTCCCCCTCGACCCGCAGGAAAGATATGATCATCAAGCTCAATAAATATTTAAATGCCGGTGTCCGCGAATATTGGCTGATTGACCCCGATGAGGAGAAGATTACGGTCTTTGATTTTGAGCACGATGAATTCCCGATTCACTACACATTTGATGATACGGTTCCTGTCAGGATCTGGGACAGCCAGTGTCTGATTGATTTCAGGGACGTTCGGGATTCCGTTGCTTTTATCTATGACAATGAAAAAAAGGTCTGATTCCTTTCTCATGCAAAAAAGGCTGCCTCGCCGGGGCAACCTTTTTCTGTTTCCGGAGCTTTCTATAACTGAAGCTCTCTTTTCACTCTGGCTATATTGATTTTCGCGATTTCTTCCGCTCCGCCCATCATTTCTGCCTTTTCATAGTAATACAGAGCTTCGAAGAGATCTTTTTCCACGCCTTCTCCCAGCTCATACAGCTCTCCCAGTCCCAGGCAGCAGACAGCTGAATCCTCCCCCTTTTTCAGCCATGCGTATGCACTGGAAGGATCCTTTTTCACACCGCTCCCTGTCCGGTAACAATCTGCAAGGGCCTTGATGGCATAGACATTTCCTGCTTCTGCGGACCGTTCAAACCAGTAGACGGCTTTTTGGAGATCTTTCCGGGTGCCCGTACCATTCTTATAAAGCCAGGCCAGATAATAGCCGGCCATCTCATGCCCGGCTTCCGCTGCCCGGAGATAGCAGAAAAAGGCTTCTGTCTCATCTCTTTCATACCCTTCACGTCCGGTCTGATAGAGGACCCCCTCCCGGAAAAGCTCCGCGGGGCTCATCTCTTCCGGTCTGCTTTCCGCTGTCATATTCCCTGCTGCAGTATGTTCCTCTGCAGGGTTTGGCTCTCCCGACCCTGTCAGACTCATGTTCGGAACAGCTGCCGTTCCCGGCTTACTTGCCAGAAAACGGATCAGGTCGAGTATTTCCCGAAAGTCTTTGTTTTCTTCGCTCAGCTGATGAATAGGAACGATCTGTTTATTTCCAAGATAAAGCTCAAAATTGTCATTTAAAGTAAGCTCTCCCAGGGCAATCGGAACAATCGGCTTTCCGTAATTGATCGCCCGTTCCACTTCTCTGTCGACCCACTCCGAGCTCTGCGCATCATCTGTCAGAACCAGGACCAGTCCGGAGGCCCCTTTTAAAGCCCGCGTGATTTCTCCGGCATACGTGCTTCCGACAGGAATATTCCCCGGCGCCATCCAGGTCTGTATGCCCTTGTCCGTCAGCACCTTGCGTATCGCGTTTGCATACTCAGAATTCTTCGTACTGTAACTGATAAAAACGTATCCCATATGATAACTGCTCCGTTCAAAACGTCTTTTCAGAGTCTCTTTTTCTGATTATACCATACCAATGAATCCTCTGGGAAGAAGATGTAAAACTTGTTTTATTGTACGCTTATCTGTACTCTTTCATTGACGAGATAGGCTTTCCGTGATAAACTGTGATTGCTCTATGAGCACGAAGAGCGCTTCTATAACAATTGTCAATCTGAGGGGATTTACTATGAGTCTGTATGCGATCGGAGATTTGCATCTGCATTTTCAGTCTGTCCTGAAAGCGCCTGGCCAGCTGCACGGAAGAGTCTGGAAAAAACATGAAGAGAAATTTATGAAAAACTGCAGGAAGACCCTGTCTGCGGAGGACACTCTGGTCCTTGTGGGCGACCACAGCTGGGGGAAAAATCTGTCCGAGTGCGAACAGGACCTGCAGTATATCTGTGATCTGCCGGGCCGCAAGATTCTGACCCGGGGCAACCACGATATGTTCTGGGATGCCAAAAAGACCGCTCAGCTCAATGCCCTCTACCAGCCCCGGCTCACCTTTCTGCAGGACAGTTATGAGGTCTACCGGGATTATGCCCTGGTCGGGACCAAAGGCTTTACTTTTGAGGGGCCCTTTTATCTGGACGGGCGGGGCCGGATCATGGGCTGGGATGAAAAAGCCGAGGAACATGCAAAAAAGTTAGTAGACCGGGAACTGCAGCGGCTTCGCAAATCCTTTGAACTGGCAAAGGCAGACGGCTATCAGAAGTTTATCATGTTCCTTCATTACCCGCCGACCAATATTCTGGAGGAAACAAGCCCCTTTACTGATATGGCAGAGGAGTACGGGGCAGAGCAGGTCATCTACGCCCACTGCCACGGGGAAAGCCGCTTTTATGACAGCATCCACGGAGAATACCGCGGACGGACCTATCACCTGGTCTCCGGGGACTTCCTTCGATGGAAGCCGCTGAAGATTCTGGACTAAATATTTTCGTTTTGGTTGGTTTGTGGTATTATTATGGTGTTATTATGAAATGTTCCTGTAACGCACGATAGAATGGCACGATAGAAAGGAGCACAGATTATGACCATAGATGCATTAAAAGAAAAAAGACGGGAATTTGGTTATTCTTATGAAGAGCTCTCGGAACGTTCCGGTGTGCCGGTTCCCACGATTCAGAAGATTTTTTCCGGACAGACCCGGTCTCCCAGACGGTCTACCTTAGTTAAGTTGGAAGCCGCTCTGCGCGGACCGGTCTCCTATTCAGAAGAAACCATTTATCAGACAGACCCTGCTGCCGAGAACTTTCTGCGCGAAGAGTCTGCAGCATACCGCACAGATGCAGAACGCAATTTCGGCTATACCCTGGATGACTATCTGGCCCTTCCGGATGAGCGGCGAGTCGAGCTGATCGATGGTGTCTTTTACGATATGGCTGCTCCAACCACGATCCATCAGGCTATTTGCCTGTTTCTGGCAAAAAAGCTTCTTGACTTTACTTTGGAGCGAGGCGGCCCCTGTATTCCGCTGGCTTCCCCTGTTGATGTCCTTCTGGACGAGGATAAGCATACCGTCGTCCAGCCGGATGTCCTGATCGTCTGTGATCGCGGCCGTTTCCAGAACGGCCGCGTCTGGGGGGCTCCGGATTTTCTGGCAGAGATCCTCTCCCCCTCCACCCGCAAGAAAGACCTCTTTTTGAAGCATCACAAATATCAGAGAGCCGGCGTTCGGGAATACTGGATCATCGATCCGGAAAAAAAGGTCATCGTTACTTATTATCTTGAGGATGAAGATGATTTACTGCCCCATATTTACGGAGAAAAAGACTCTGTCCCCGTCATGATCTGGGGCGGAGAATGCAAGATCGACTTTGGAGAGATCTTTGACTATGTGGACTTTTTGTATAAGCAGTAAATGAAGAAGGCAGTACATGCTTGTTTGTACTGCCTTTTGTGTTGTTCGTTGTGTCACTTGGTGAGTAGTGAGCACTGCCTTGCCTCCGCCATGTATCAAGTCCCGAATTTCTTCAAAATTCGGGACTGTCCGGCTTTCGCCGTATACAAACAAAGAACCAGCCCCTCGATTGCGTGCAAGCACGCCCCCGAGGGGCTGGTTCTTTGTTTGTGCATGGCTCATTGCGAGCATCACATGACTATGAGTAAGTATATTGCGATGACTGCGATGGAGGCGATGACCCAGATCATGCCGTCGCCGATGCGGGTTC
>CAMMZE010000077.1 GCA_946529195.1 uncultured Lachnospiraceae bacterium | reverse complement strand
TCAGTGTCTGGAAAGGATCCGGATCCGGCTGCCGGCCTCCTCCCCGCCGGCGTGTGTGATCAGTCTGCTGAAGCGGTCGGACATCTCCTCCTCCCAGGCAGAGCTGCCCCGCAGGATCAGGATCTCATCGCAGCAGGGCAGGGCTCCGGCAGCAGGGAGGGCTGCGCCGAAGTCCAGAAAGACCTGCTCATAAGAAGTATCGGTGCGGAGGGCCTGGGCCAGCTGCCTCCAGTCCGCCGCGGAGAGCTCGCCAAGCTCGCCCGGATACTGGGCGGGGAGCAGGTAGTCAAATCCGCTGCTTCGGACCATCAGGGCGATGCGGGAGCCCAGATTCTCCCGGTACTGCTTCAGATAATAGATCAGGGCGGAGATCCCTTCCCCCGCATCCTCCAGAAAAGAGCCGCGGGAGGGAACCTGCTCCATATTCAGATACAGAGCGGGGCCGGCGGTCGCGGCCTCCCGGATCCGGGCAAGGACAGCCTCGGAGACCTCCGGACCGCAGGAAGGCGTATACAGGGCGGTAATCCGGAAACCATGCGCGGCAAAGGAATCCGGCGGCAGGGATCTGCCGCTGTGATCCAGAAAGCACCGCTGCAGGGCATCCAGAAGGACAGAGGCGCTGCAGTACTTGTAGATGCTGGCATCGGCTCCCTCCGCCTGCGCGCCGTCCTCAGTCAGGACCAGGACCGGGCAGGTCCGGGGAAGGTCCCTGTACCGGGGCCAGACAGAGGCATCGGCCATCACAGCATCTGCCTGGCGCAGATCGTCTGCCGGGCAGGGATGCTGCAGAAAAAGCCGGACCAGGAAGGGTGAATCATCACGCCCGGCGATATATCTGGCCAGCCGGCCGCCGTAATCCGGATCTGTTTCCAGAAGGATGAGAGTCAGTGTCTTCATCAGTAAAGCCCCCTTTGTGAAATGGTACTCTTATCCTATACCGGGGACGAAGGCTCTGTAAATACAAAGATATCGGGAGAATTCGACAAGTGAGCCATTTGGTGGTACAATGGCAGAAGGAAAATCATATCAGCAAAAGCGAGGAGGATATATCGTATGAAGGATGAGAATTGCATTTTCTGTCTGCTGGCTGGCGGAGATATTCCCACAGCAACACTCTACGAGGATGACCAGTTTCGTGTGATCCTGGATGCAGGTCCGGCCACTAAGGGACACGCCCTGATCCTGCCCAAGCAGCATTATGCAAACATTTTTGAGATTGATGAGGATGTGCTCCGCGATCTGATCGTGCTGGGGAAAAAGGTAGCATCAGCCATGAAGGAGGCCCTGGGCTGCGACGGCGTCAATCTGGTCCAGAACAACGGCGAATGCGCAGGACAGACGGTATTTCATTTCCATCTGCATGTCATCCCGCGCTACGAAGGCGATGGGCAGAAGATCGGATGGGTTCCGGGAACGGTTGATCCCGAGACCCAGGAAGAGCTTGTCAAAAAGCTTTCTGCAGCTCTTTCCTGACAGGGGCAGCAGGGGCGCCGCTGTATCGTTTTAAAAAGAAAACAGGCTGCCGCATTCTCTGCAGGCAGCCTGAATGTTTATTCAGCGCTTGATCGCGAGTTTATCCAGAAGGTCCGCAATCAGGGTAATGGCCTGATCCTGCGGGCTTTTTGACATGGTATCGATGTAGCTCTGCCGGTTTTCAAAGACCTCATGAATGGTCTGCAGCAGGCTGATGTTATTGACATCCTCCTCATAGAGAAGATAGGAAAAGCCCTGCTTCTCGAAGGATTCCGCATTCAGAAGCTGGTCACCGCGGCTTGCGATGGCAGGCAGGGGAATGAGGATGTTGGGCTTGCGCAGAGCCAGCAGCTCGCAGATGGCGTTGGCACCCGCGCGGGAAATCACCAGGTCAGCAGCTGCCATCAGATCCGGCAGCTCATTGCTGATAAATTCATACTGTACATAGCCCGGCGTGCCGGTAAGCTTCGGATCCAGGTTGCCCTTACCGCAGAGGTGGATGATGTGAAAGTCCGGAAGCAGCTGGGGCAAAATAGCCCGCACAGCGTCATTGATGGCCACGGAGCCCAGGCTGCCGCCGATGATCAGGATGACCGGCTTGTCTCCGGCAAAGCCGCAGAAGTCCAGTCCTGCCTGACGGCTTCCCTCAAAAAGCTCCTGACGGATGGGAGACCCGGTCAGAATGGCCTTGCCCTCCGGGAAATCCTCAACCGTTTCCGGGAAATTGCAGCAGACAGCGTCTGCGGAAGGAAGGCTGATCTTGTTGGCCAGACCCGGGGTCATATCAGACTCGTGGATCACGACCGGGATGCCCAGCCGGTGAGCGGCCAGCACGACCGGTACAGAGACGAAGCCTCCTTTGGAAAAAACGACGTTGGGCTTGATTTTTTTGAGCCATTTGCGGGCTTCCATATATCCTTTGACAACTCTGGCAGGATCCGTGAAGTTTCTCAGAGAGAAATAACGGCGGAGCTTGCCGGTGGAAATGCCGAAATAGCGGACGCCCAGGGACTCGATCATTTCTTTTTCCATGCCGTCATAGGAGCCGATATAGAAATAGCGGTAACCCCTCTTCTTCAGTTCCGGCATGAGCGCGATATTGGGTGTAATATGGCCGGCAGTGCCGCCGCCGGTCAGAACGATTCTTTTCATTTCCGCTCTCCTTTAAGCGTATTTCTTCTGATATTCTCTGAGTGCTTTTGCCAGCTGATCGGGACAGGAGGTGCCTTTGAATCCGCACTGGATGCCGTCCAGCAGAGAGATGACCTCATCCACCTTGCGGCCTTCAGCCAGGCGGGCAACTCCCTGGGTATTTCCCATGCATCCGCCGATGAAGCTGACTTTGGTCAGGATGCCGTTTTCAACAGAAAAATCGATGGCACTGGAACAGGTGCCTTTTGTTTTATATCTCACTTCTGATACTCCCTTTTTTAAAATGATTTCGTATACGCGTCATATTATATAGCACATGATGGAAAAAGTCCACGCAAAAATGCCTGAGAGCAGATTGCGCGGGTCAGGACGCACCCCGGCGATTCTCCTGCAGGAAGCTTAGCTGAGCCTGTGGATCAGGCAGGCGATGTGGTAGGGAACACGCGCCTCCTCGGTCTCCAGTTCGGAACCCAGCAGCTTTTTGATATTATTCATCCGGTACATGAGGGTGTTGCGGTGGATAAACATCTTCTCCGCCATGGCCTGATAGCTGCCTCCTGTCCGCAAAAACCATTCCAGGGTCTCGACATAGTTGGAGTTGTGCTGCTCATCGTAGTCCAGAAGAGGCCGGAGGAGACCGTCTCCCATTTCCTGCAGCAGCAGCTGGTCAGGAATCTGGGTCAGGAGCCGGTAGAGGCCCATATCGTCAAAGGAAAAGCGGGGCAGGCCCAGGCGGAGAGCATAGGCAGTTGCCGCCCTGGCCCTCTTGTAGGCCGTGTGCAGGTTGGAAATGTCTTTGATCCGGCTTCCGATCCCGATGGCGATCTTGCGGTCGGGCATGCGCCGGCGCAGACTGGTCTCAAAACGGTTCAGAACATCGTCCAGGACCTGAGCCGGGAGATTGTTGGCGATCAGGACGAAAAAGGAATCATAATAAAAGAATTCGCAGTTGTGTGAAATATTCTCCAGATACAGCTCCATGCGGTAACCCAGCCTCTTTCGCTCCACGGTATCCATGGAATCCAGGCCGTCGGTGGTGATCAGAAGAACCTGAAAATCCCCATCCAGATCATAATAGGGAAGAAGGACTTCCCGATAGTCGTCCGGCGCGTCCGGCCGCTCAATGGCCGCAATGAAAGCGCGGGCACTCTGCTCGTCGGCGATGCCCTGGAAAAAGATGCGGACACTCAGGTCCTTGATCATCTCCGCGATGTGGACGCTCCAGGGAACGGTCAGAAGCGGCAGGTCTGCGGTATTGCAGAAATCAATGGCGCTCTGCGGCACCTCGCGGATATATTCCCCCACATTGATGACCAGGCCGGAGGCATGATGCAGGGACAGGTGGTGCAGAAGGCGCAGGAGCTTTTTCTCTGATTCAAAGCCCAGGCCTGTCGTGACGGCCAGCTCTTTGCCGTCAAAGCGGCGGATGATGGTCAGATCCTCCACCATCATCAGCCAACTGATAGAATTGGACCAGCCTTCCTTTCCCGCAATCAGCTCCATATTGTAGCGGTCTTTGGAGATCAGCAGCATGTCTTCTACGGTAAAACCCATGATTCTCCTCCTGACGGACTGTGCGCACAGCACAAAAGCAACACTTTTTTTGTGACTTACAGTCCATTGTTTTTTAATATATATGCGATATTATAGTTGTGTAAGAACGAAACAACAATCACCTTTAAGATAGCAGGAGGAAATAGAAATGTCAATTTACGGATTACTGAATAATGGAGAATTCAAGACTTTCGACTGTGAGCCTGCGTGGTCAAAGTCCGAGAGATACGCATATTGCGAGCCTGCAGATGTACAGGCAGCAGGCATGTTCAGCAAAGTATGGGATTCCCTGAAAGCTGTTTTTGCAAAATAATTTAAGATAACCCCATTCCTTCATTGATACCCTTGTGTGGAGCGCCGCCTTAAAAAGCGGCGCTTCTTTCTTTTGACAGGCTTTTTCCTGCATAGTATAATCGGGGAAATGAAAGGTTAGAAATAAGAGGTTGTTATGATTCGAACACTGGTTGGATATTTTAAACCGCATCTAAAGATCTTTCTGGCAGACATGTTCTGCGCCATTCTGGTTGCCTGCGTGGACCTGGCATTTCCCCTGATATCCAGACGGGCCATGTATGATATGCTGCCCCAGAAGAGGTATACCGTCTTTTTCGTTGTTATGGCCATCATAGCCATCGCCTACGTGCTCCGGTCCCTGGCCTATTTCATCATGACCTACTGGGGACACACCTTCGGCGTCCGGGTCGAGGCCGATATCCGGCGGGATCTCTTTGAACATTTCCAGGAGCTGGATTTTGCCTTTTATGACAAGAACCGGACAGGAAATCTGATGAACCGGCTGACGGGCGACCTTTTCGAGATCACAGAGCTGTCCCACCACGGGCCGGAAGATCTGCTGATCTCTGCCCTGACCATCATCGGGTCCCTGATTTTCATGTTCACCATGGAATGGCGGCTTGCCCTGGTCATCGCCATTCTGATCCCGATCTTTCTTTTTCTGGTCATGCACAACCGGCGGGCAATGTCCCGGGCCTCCGTCAATGTCAAAAAGCGCATGGCAGACATCAATTCCGAGATTGAATCCCGCCTTTCCGGAATCCGGACCTCCAAGGCTTTTGCCAATGAGGAAGTCGACAAAGAGCACTTTGATGATTCCAACGAACTGTTCAAAGGGGCCAAGAAGGACTATTACAAGACCATGGGAAGGTTCATGGCTTCCCAGGAGTTTTTCATGGGCATCATGCCGGTGGCGGTCATTGCCTTCGGCGGCTGGCTGATCATGGAGGGCAAGCTGGATTATATCGAGCTCATCACCTTCACCCTCTTTGTCAGCACCTTTGTGACACCCGTCCGCAAAATGGCCAATTTCGCGGAGATTTTCACCAGCGGCATGGCAGGCCTTCGAAGATTTACAGAGATTATGGCCATAGAGCCGGCCGTTCTGGAGAAGGAAGAGGCGCAGGACCTTGTGGTCCGGGAAGGACATGTAAAGCTGGAGAAGGTTGCCTTTTCCTATAATGATGCCAGAGAAGTCCTGCGGGGGATTGATCTGGACATTGCGCCAGGGGAGACAGTTGCCATCGTCGGTCATTCCGGAGGGGGCAAGACCACCCTCTGCCAGCTGATCCCCAGATTTTATGATGTGACCGAAGGAAGTATTACCATTGACGGCACGGATATCCGCGATGTGACCAAGCGGTCCATCCGGCAGAATGTAGGAATCGTGCAGCAGGATGTCTTTATTTTTGCAGATAC
>CAMMZE010000076.1 GCA_946529195.1 uncultured Lachnospiraceae bacterium | reverse complement strand
GCCTGACGGCATCCGCACGCGGCGCGCAAATCTCGCGAGCGAGATTTGAATAAAACATAAAAAAATGCCCGGTTTGGGATTAAGCAAGGAGGTATCACATGTATTACGATGGCAAGATTTGGATCGGAGATTCCGACGGAGAGAAAATCAGCATTCTGCCGAAAATGGCAAACCGCCACGGACTGATCGCGGGAGCGACCGGTACAGGAAAAACCATCACCCTGAAGGTACTGGCTGAGTCCTTCAGTGATGCCGGAGTTCCGGTCTTTGTTGCAGATGTCAAGGGAGACCTGGCAGGCATGTGCAGACCGGGCATGGACACCGAAGATATGAGAGCCAGAATCGCCCGCTTCGGACTGGCAGAGTGCGGATTTACCTACAAGTCCTATCCTTCCGAGTTCTGGGATATTTACGGAGAAATGGGTATTCCCCTCCGCACGACCATCTCTGAGATGGGTCCCCTTCTTCTGGCCAGACTGATGGATCTCAATGAGACACAGACAGCCATTCTGACGATCATATTCGATATCGCTGACAAGGAAGGCCTGATTCTGACAGATACCAAGGATCTCAAGAGCATGATCCAGTATGTAACAGATCACAGCAAGGAGTACACAGAGGAATACGGAAACATGTCCAAGCAGAGCCTGGGCGCCATCCTCCGCGGCGTAGTTGCCCTGGAGGCCCAGGGAGGAGAAAACTTCTTTACAGAGCCCGGACTGGCCATTACCGACTGGTTCCAGACCGTGGACGGCAGAGGCATGATCAATCTCCTGGACTGCCGCGTCCTCATGCACAATACCACCATGTATGCCACCTTCCTTCTGTGGATGATGACCGAGCTCTTTGAAGTGCTTCCGGAGATCGGAGATCCCGAAAAGCCCAGGATGGTATTCTTCTTTGATGAGGCGCACCTGCTCTTTAAGAATATCTCCAAGGCATTTATGAATAAGATTGAGCAGGTTGTCAAGCTGATCCGCTCCAAGGGCGTCGGCATCTATTTCATTACCCAGAGCCCCAAGGATGTGCCGGATGAGATTCTCAACCAGCTGGGCAACAAGATCCAGCATGCCCTGCGTGCTTACACACCTTCCGAGATGAAGGCCATCCGCGCAGCAGCAGCTTCTTTCCGCGTAAATCCTGATTTTGATACAGCAACTGTTCTGCAGGAACTTGGAACCGGTGAGGCACTGATCTCTGTTCTGGATGAGAAGGGTATTCCTTCCATTGTCCGCAAGTGCAAGATCCTGCCGCCGCAGAGTCTGATGGGTCCCATCAGTGATTCTGAGAAGCAGCAGGAGTTCTATAAGAGCAATCTGTATCTGAAGTACAAAGATACCAGCGATCCCGAATCTGCTTATGAGATTCTGACCAGACTGGCCCAGAAGGAAGCTCTGGAGGCAGAAGAGGCGGCAAAGGCCGCAGAGCAGGCCAAGCTTGACGCAGCAGCCCAGAAACAGGCAGAGCGCGAGGCAGCCAAGGCGGAAGCAGCTGCCCAGAAAGAGGCAGAGCGCAAAGAAAAAGCAGTGAAAAACAGTATCGGAAAGGTTGCCAGCACAGCAGCCGGAACGGTAGGCAGAGAGGTCGGCAATGCAGTCGGCAGCGCGGTAGGCGGCAAGTTCGGCAAGAAGCTGGGCGGAAACCTTGGCGCTTCTCTGGCAAGAAATATTATCGGACTGCTTAAAAAATAAAGAAGGAAGAGACAAGGAAAATGAAGGATTACAAGATTAACACAAAATGCGTACAGGCGGGCTACACACCGGGAAATGGCGAGCCCCGTCAGGTGCCCATCATCCAGTCGACGACCTTTAAGTATGACACCAGTGAAGCTATGGGTAAACTTTTCGACCTGGAGGAAGCGGGATACTTTTATACCAGACTGCAGAATCCGACCAATGACCATGTGGCAGCAAAGATCGCTGCACTGGAAGGCGGCACAGCAGGTATGCTGACCTCTTCCGGTCAGGCAGCCAACTTCTTCGCACTGTTTAATATCTGCGAGACAGGAAGCCATATTGTTTCCTCTTCATCCATCTACGGCGGCACCTTTAACCTGATCGCTGTTACCATGGCAAAGATGGGCATTTCCGTTACCTTCGTGTCTCCGGACTGCAGCGAAGAGGAGCTGGATGCAGCTTTCCAGGACAATACCCGCGCGGTATTTGGTGAGACGATTGCCAACCCGGCCCTGACGGTACTGGATATTGAAAAGTTTGCCAAGGCAGCCCATAAGCACGGTGTTCCTCTGGTCATCGATAATACCTTCCCGACCCCGGTCAATTGCCGGCCCATCGAGTGGGGAGCTGATATCGTGACTCATTCCACCACCAAATATATGGATGGACACGGTGCAGCAGTCGGCGGCGCGATCGTGGACAGCGGACGTTTTGACTGGATGGCTCATGCAGATAAGTTCCCCGGACTGACCCAGCCGGATGAATCTTATCACGGCATCATTTACGCAGAAAAGTTTGGTCAGGAAGGTGCCTTTATCACCAAGGCGACTTCACAGCTCATGCGTGATTTCGGCTCCATACAGTCTCCGCAGAACGCATTTTTGCTGAATCTTGGTCTGGAGTCTCTGCACGTTCGCATGCCCCGTCACGTAGAGAACGGACAGGCAGTTGCAGAGTTTTTAAACAGCCATCCGGCAGTAGAATATGTCAGCTATCCGGGACTCCCCGGAGACAAGTATCATGAGCTGGCCATGAAGTATCTGGGCGGCGGCGGATGCGGCGTTGTTTCCTTCTGTCTCAAAGGAGGCAGGGCAGCGGCCGAGGCCTTTATGAAGAGCCTGCACCTGATCGCAATTGAAACCCATGTGGCAGATGCCAGATCCTGCTGCCTGAATCCGGCAACATCCACCCACCGTCAGCTGACGGATGAGCAGCTGGAAGCAGCCGGAATCCCGGCAGGACTTGTCAGAGTATCCTGCGGTCTGGAAGATAAAGAAGATCTGATTGCAGACCTGGCAGCAGCTTTGGACAGCATTCAGTAACAGCATATTGCAGCAAAGCATAGATAGCTCCGGTTTACGGATCCAGAAAGGTCCGCAGCCGGAGCTTTTTGCCGTCCGTCTGCAGGAGGAGAGCCCCGCTTTGCATGGTACAGAAGATCTGGCTGCCGGCCTGTGTCAGCCGGTCTATGGTTTCCGGGGCAGGGTGTCCGTAGCTGTTATGCTTTGCACAGGAAATGAGAGTGATCCTGGGTTTGCAGATCTGCAGGAACTCGTCACTGCTGGCAAAGCGGGACCCGTGGTGGGCACATTTTAAAATGGTGCAGCCGCGGATGGCGTCCGGATCCAATGTTTTTTCCTGGTCGGCAGAAATATCCCCGGTAAGGAGGAGACGGAAACGGTCTTTCCGGACCAGAAGGACCATGGAAAGGGCATTGCGGTCATCTGTTCCGGTGTCTGCAGCAGGATACAGGCAGTCAAAGTGCCAATCCCCAAAAGACCATTTGTCCCCGGCAGAGATGCAGGAGACTTTTGCAGCTTGCTCCCAGGCCAGACAAGAAAGATCCAGGGCAGCAGAGTCCTGATCAGAAGCCCTTGTGCGTACCAGACAGTCCACCATGTCATCCCGGATCAGCTCTTCGATGCCGGAAATATGATCGGCATCAGCATGGCTGACAAAGGCATAATCGACATAGCCCAGACCATAGTATTTCAAAAAGGGCTCTATCACGTATTTGCCGACCTCTTTTTCACTGCTGCTGCCGCCGTCAATCAGACAGGTTTTTCCCCCGCAGCGCAGGAAAATGCAGTCTCCCTGCCCGACGTCCAGAAAGGCAATCCGGTCCGGAAAGCTGCGCCAGGGAACTGCCATGAGCAGACAGGCCGTCAGACTGGTCACAAGGAGAAGGCGGCAGGCAGCAGAAGCCTTTTTTATGCAAAGACCTGGCAGGCGGAAGGGAATCCGGTGCAGGATCAGGGGCAGGAGAAGAAGAAAATAGTAGAGGAAGATCATCCAGGGCCAGGGCCTGCCGCAGATGTGAAGCGCATGGGGCAGACTTTGCCCGGCACGGCAGAGAAGCAGGCTCATACGGAGCAGAGTAAAAGCTGCGCCGCCGGCCGCCGCACCGGCGGGAAGCCAGAAGAGACCTGCAAGAGCTGCCAGAAAGCATAAGGGGACCAGGATGCTCATGGCCGGGATGACGATCAGATTGAGCGGCAGAGATAAAAGCGGGATGGCGCAGTAGTGCCAGGCAGTGACCGGGAGGGTGACCAGAGTGACGGTTACAGGCGGCCCGATCACAGCGATCAGCTTCTTTTTCTTCTTACTGCTGAGAGAACGGACAGTCGATTCCTCCTCAAAAAGCTTCCGGTATGCCGGAAACAGAAGGCCCAAGGCGCAGACCGCCCCAAAAGAAAACTGCATGCCCGCCTGTGTGATCATGAGGGGATACCTGCTAAATAGAATCAGGGCAGCCAGGGCGGCAGCAGACATCATGTCATAAGACCGTCCCAGCAAGAGTGCGGCCATGGACATGGCAAACATGATGACAGCGCGGGCTGTGGAAGGAGACATGCCTGTCATGACCCCGTAGCTGAGAACAATAAAAAGGCTCAGAAGCGCTGCAGGTCTGCGGGGCAGGCGCATCTTCAGCAGTATCTTAAAAAGCCCGTTTCCGGCCAGAGAGATATGGAGACCGGAGATGGCCAGGATGTGGATGATTCCCATGTCCTGATAGAGCCGGCGGACATCGCGGGGCAGACAGGCCGTCTCTCCCAGAATCATGGCGCAGGCAGCCCCGCCTTCGGTCGGACCGAAGATGCGGAGAAATACAGCGGCAAGACGCTGGCGAAGCAGCTGCAGAAGCAGCCGCCAGGAGCGGGAGGAGGACAGTTTTTCCAGATTGTCCGCGAATAGGACAAAGGAAAACCCCCGCGCCTTCAGATAGGCACGCATATCAAACTGACCGGGATTCGAGGCTGGATCCGGGAGGGAAAGGCGGCCTCTGGCAAGAATCCTGTCGCCGATGCGGATCTGCCCTGCCTCTTCCGGACTGACATAGATCACACATCCAAAAGCAGGCTCCCGGGAAGAAGTCTTCTTTTCACCGGAAGAGAGGAGCCGGGCATGTGAAATCTCGAAAGAGACATTGTTTTCTTTCTCTGTCCGCGAAGAAACCGTACCGATGATGGATACAGATGAAGTTTCATGATCAGAAATTTCGGGAAGATTCGGGGAAGCTGCCCGGCAGAAAACGACAAAACCCGACACAAAAAAGACAGGCAGGAGCAGGAGAATACGATGAAAAGTCGTTTCCCGCTGCCTCTTGCCTGTCTGCAAAATGATCCATATGATTGCCGCAGCTGCCAGGATCCCGGTCAGAGGAATGCCTGCTGCCGCGGCAGCAATGCCTGTCACGTATGCGATTCCAACCCATACGAGAGGGCGTTTCAAAAAATCAGATCTCCTTTGTCAAAGCTTTATGGGTCAGAATGTTACAATCTCAGGAGCATGTGTAAAGGAGCAGAAGCTTGCTGTTGCATCCTTAAAATAGAAGACTTCTGTATTGCCGTCATCTGCGGCATACATGCTCTGGAGAGAAGGATAGGCATCCAGCATGGACTGCCTGGCCTCATTTCTGTCATCCTCCACAAGGGTACCGGCTACCCGCAGCCATTCGCCATCACAGAAGGCGCAGATCTCCACCTTGGGGTTGGCATGGATCTGTTTGGACACATCCTTTACCTTTCCGGTCTGAATATAAAGACGGCCCTCAAAAACATGAGCAGTACCGAAAGGCCTTACCCTGGGCTGGTCTCCTTCTACAGTAGCCAGATAATAAACATTTGCTTTCTTAAGAAACTCAACAACTCTTTCCATTTTCATTCTCCTTATTTCTTACTATCAGCAGGCGCCTTGCTTTCTGTTTCAACAGGCGCTTTGGTTTCTGTTTCAGC
>CAMMZE010000075.1 GCA_946529195.1 uncultured Lachnospiraceae bacterium | reverse complement strand
TGACTCACTTGTAGCTGTGCAGTCCGCTCATAAGTGTGTTGACGCCGACATAGGTGAAGATGACGCAGATAAAGCCGATCAGGGCAAAGATGGCGGCCTTCCGGCCGTTCATGCCTTTGTTCAGGCGAAGGTGGAGGAAGATGGCGTAAACGAACCAGGTGATCAGGCTCCATGTCTCCTTCGGGTCCCAGCTCCAGTAGCTGCCCCAGGCGCGGTTCGCCCATACGGCGCCGGTGATCATGCACAGGGTCAGGAACAGGAAACCGAGCGCCACAGCCCTGTAGATGATATTATCCAGAACTTCCTTGTCCGGGATCCGGGAGGCAGCTCCGGAAGCTGTGGTGCGGGATGCATCTGAAGCTCCGTCTTTCCGGTCTTTTACAAGGTAGGCGCCCGCCACGCCGAACGCGACGCCGAAAGCCCCGTAGGCAATGATGGCCGTACTTACGTGGAAGCCAAGCCATCCGGACTGCAAAGCCGGCATCAGGGCGTGGATATCCCGGCTCTGCATGGCAGCATAACCGATCATCAGGAAGATGACGGGCACGATGAAGGTGCCCAGGATGTCGAAATGGTAAATGCGGGTGAAGATCAGGAAGACGATCGCGATCCCGCAGGCAAAACTTGTCGCGAATTCAAACTGATTGGTCAGAGGAAGCCTTCCGGCATGGATGCCGCGGGTAATGATACTGACGAGATGAAAGCAGACGCCGGCCGTCGTAACAAGACGTCCCGGCCGGGCAGTCTTTTCTTTACCGGTGCTTCCGTAGATCAGATAGGATACCGTTCCCAGGAAATACAGGATGAGGGTTGCGGTAAAAGTGATCCGTTCAATTGAATCCAGCATATTTTTTCTCCTCCAGAGGTTTTATATAAAAAGAAATAAAGAGACCGGCAAGGATCAGGAGAGCCGCCGCCGCTACAAAGGAAATGGTCGGATCTCTCTTGATGACCAGGAGTGTGTATTCTGTCGGGTCCCGGAAGGCAAAAGAAAACTCGTTCACCGGAATCAGTGCGCCCTCTTTTACCATATTCATGTCGATCATCCGGTTATTAAAGTAGATTGCATATAGGAAAGACGGATTATTCAGAAGGGGCGTGCGGGAATAATATTTTCCGTCCGCGTCCGTGGCCAGGTCGGGGTAGAAATTGTAGAGCTGGCAGACCAGTCCCGGCATTTCATCCGTGCCTGTGTATTCGCCCACACACAGAAGATCCGAACCAAGCAGCGTATCTTTTTTATAGATATCCACATAAGATGCCCAGCCGGTGCTGTCCTGGTAAAAGCTGTAGCCGAAGGCATCCAGGGGATGGTTGACACTGGCAAAACCGCTCTCTTTGCGGCCGCTTTGGTCTGTCACCGTTATGCCTGCCGTATACTGTTCCACGGTAAAGTCGTCGCGCAGATCCACATCAAAACTGTCGATGGTAAGCGTCATGCCGGTATCCTCAATGGGCTGTGTGCTTCCCGCTATGCCGTAGAGTGTGTATTCTTCGGATAATATCCTGCCCGCCGCAAAACCGATGATAAGGAAAAGGATCCCCAGATGGGTGATCCAGCTGCCGTAGATGCCGATCGGGAAATGCCCGTTTTTTTCTTTCAGGAGACGGCTCCGTTTCAGAAGGGACGGGAAGCGGGAAATGCTGCAGAGGACCAGGTTAAAGGAAAGCAGCGCCGTCAGTACTACGAACAGAGGGCATTCAAATATATTGCCGAAGCCGAGGCCGAAGATAAGGGAACCGGGGCCTTCTCCGTACAGGCGCATGTATGCGCCGAGAGTCTCTCCCTGGGGAATGACGCTTCCTGCAATACAGCAGGCTATGATGAGAAACAGCAGGATAAAACTGAACTGCATGCTTTTTAAGAAAAACAGGATCTTTTTCACGGACATGGAATTATTTTCCTAAATAGTAAAGCCTGGTACTGATCTAAGCGTTGAACAGAACAAGTGCCCTGATATCGATCAGGGCACTTGACGGTGTGATGCATTGTCTCAGGCAAAGAGCCTGTCAGCGGGATTCACAGCTTTGTAAGCGCCTGGTTGGCAAGATCTTCCGCTTTGTTCAGGCATTCCCTGCTGAGCGCGGAGTTGTGTGCGCCTTCGCTGTTTTCAACATAGACGAAATCCCAGTAGAATTGTGCGCTGCGGTCCAGCATGCGAAGCTCTTCCAGTTCTTCTTCGCTGAGCTGTCCGGAAGCAACGGCTTCCGCCAGCTTCGAATTCAGTTCGACCAGAAGCATACCGACTTCTGTCTCGCGGGCGGTGATCTCTTCCTGGATCGCCCTGACCTGGGATTTCAGATCAGAATGGCACAGGCTGCAGTTGCTTGCCAGAAGCTCGGGATTGTCCAGAGGGCTTGTGAACTCATGGTTTACATAAGGATAACCCTTTTTGTCATAGGCAACGCCCATATGGCAGTCTGCGCAGTTGTACATCCCGGCGTGCTGGCTTCCGGCACCGGTGTAGGTCTCAAATTCCGGATGCTGTACCTTGATCATGCCGACGCCCGTGTTTTCATTCGTGAAATCCACAAAGCCCATCTCGTTGTAGAAGGCCAGGATGGAATCGGGATCCATGTTCTCGGGACCGGTATAGGGAACATCCGTCTGTTTGGTATCCGGGCGGAAGTAATACTCGATATGGCACTGGCCACAGGCGGCGTTGGCGGGATCCACTTTGCCCGCTTCAATATCATCCGAAACTGCCCTTGCCATGTAGTCGTGGGTCAGGACCAGTGTTCCGGGCGTATTCTCGTGGCAGTTATAGCAGCTGACCGGCTCGGAGACCATCGCCTGGACCTCTTCAAAGTCCATGCTGTAAGCTTCCGGACCGAGTTCGTTGACGAGAGCCGTAAAGTCCGGCGTCTTGCAGGTGAGACAGTTCGCCAGTTTATGCGGACGCTCCGTCTTCGCAATATCATCCAGAGTATAACTGTGGCCGATCGCTTCAGTGTAATCAAAAGCAAAGCCGATGCCCTGGTAAAGTGTGCTGATATAAGGATCCGTTTCCGTATAGGCGGTCCTTCCGTCCGTATTTCCGGTGTTCTCACCGTTTTTCATATGGCTCGTATAGATCTCCGGATAGTAGGAGGACCATTCTTCTGCCGATATGACATTGTAAGGACGGGAGGTCGAGATCTGCGGCACCTCCGGCACCGTGATCTCGGAAATGGAGCTTACCTTCCGTGAATCTTTTATAGTTTTGACTCCTGACTGATACAGGCTGACGACACAGGCAGCTACGGAAAGAACCGTAAGACAGGTCATCAGAGTATCGGAGCCGGCTGACTTCTTCATGATGCAGACCTCCGATAAAGCAGATAAAGATTCAGCTGGTGCTGACCCCACAAAAATACATTATAATTATAACTGAAAGCGGCTGTTTTCGCAATGCTTGAGCCACGGGGACAGGTACGCTGACTCATCGCGCACAATCAAAAAGCCACGAAGCCGGTATAAAACCGCGCTTCGTGGCTTATTCTTTCTACCCGGCCGAGTCAGCGTACCTGTCCCCCTGACTCAGAGCCCCTCACTCAAGCACTCGCTCCTTTACGCCAGCTCCTCCTGGGAAATAACACCTCTTTGGAGGGCATCTTCCTTCACTTCTGCGTAAAATACCGCAAAAGTGCTCTGCATGTAGGGATGGACGTAGAAAATGAAAAGCAGCCCCAGAGTCAGGCAGGAGAGCAGGATCCATCCGATAAAGCTCAGGATCATGACGAAATACTCACCCTTATGACCGTTCATCATGCGCTGCGAGAGCTTGATCGCATCCATTGCCTTCACTTCCGGGCAATCCTCCAGAATGTAGGGGGTCATGCTGTAGGCGATAGCCTTGATGATGCCGGGAATGATAAACAGAATGCACCAGAGGAAAGTGAAGAGACGCACAAGAAAAGTCGTACCAAGCTTTCTGGGGTAGTTCTTAAAAGCTTCCGAAAAGGGCACCGTCACAGTGGGAGCCTCCCGGTCCGCAAAAAGATTCATAAGGAAAAACCCGGCAAGGCCGACATTGAGCGGTCCGTTAAGCAGGAAGGAGAGGAGCTTTCCGGCACTTGTACTGACACTTAAGCGTATACTCTCTCCCTCTGCCAGCACCTGCGAGGCCTGCTCTCCGTCGGAGAGCCAGGTAAGTACACCGGTGACGGCCGTCACCAGCAGTGCCGCCAGTACACAGTTCCAGTAATTTGCCTTAAAGGCTTCCTTGCCGATTTCTTTGATTTCACTTCTGCTCTTCATATTGACCTCCCTGATATTTAAACATCTATGCTTCATTACTGCGTTTTCATCTGAGATGCCGTTATCGCCGGACAATGACCGGCAGTATTATTCTGTGATTAAAAGTATGAATAGAGCGTTTGAAAAAGTCAAGAAAACGTTTTCGTAAAAATACCTAAAATGGGAAAATACAATCTGTGCAAGATTACAATTCCTCTCGGCGTGGTCATCCCATTTTCACCCTACAAATTCTTCCGGTGTACAGTGGAGAGCTTCTGCCAGTCTGCTGACGGTATCAAACGCAGCCTTACGCAAGTCCTTCTGCCTCTGCTCATATTGCTGGATGGTCCTGAGTGGGACGCCGGAGAGCTCTGCAAGACCGCGCTGGCTCAGTCCGCTTTCCTCCCGCAGCCGCTTCAAAGCAATGCCCTTTCCGTATGCGGACAGCCTCCGGAGACGGCTGATCTCATCCGCTGAATGCTGAAGGTCCATTTCGTGATATTTGCTGTACATACGTGCAATGGAAGAGCAGGGAACTTCAGCAAACAGCTGCCGGAAGGAGCAGCAGGAATACCACTGATACCAGGCCGCTGTGTACCCGGTCCAATAAGCATCTGACCGGTCAAAATATGACGAAGCAGCGACAGAGCACTCATGTCCTGTAAGACGGAAAAGCACCGCATCCGCCAGTTCGGGGCCTGACATGCCGGCAACATATCGGGGATTCCCATTTTCAAACTGATATGCGATGCCGGAACGGATGAACAAGTCCGTCCAGGAATCATAGTCCATCTCCAGATCATATATGACATAGTGCATCATCTGTGCAAATACATTCTGGGCGTTCTCAATATATAATTCGCTGTATGCGCGGGTCATCCGGACCAACCTCCTCATCAAGGATCATGGGCATATACAATTCGCCTTTTTGCCATCCTTCCCGGTCCATATCAAAATAGGACTGCCTTGCCCGCCGGTCACGATCGGCTTTTCGGGTATACCAAATGCGGGAGTCTACGGGATCATATCCGATAAATCGTATCTGTTCATAACTCTTTTTACTTTTCAGGACGATCTGTTCGCCAAGCTTTCCGAGATACATGGCACGGTTCAATTGAGAGAGGGAGATCGTCCCATTAAGAAAGTCTGCGGCAAAAGCAAAATAGCTGTCATCTGCTCTGTAGCCTATAATGAGATCCGCTTCTTTCCATGGAATCGAAAACTTTTCCAGAAGATATTTCCTGGCCTCCTGTGCCAGTCTTGAGGTGACCTGGAATTGCCGGTTTTCAAGAAGAATGGAAAGCCAGTTCAGAATACTGTAATTACCGCCGTTCAGGTACAGAATACGCAGACCGTCCTCCTCCAGTTCGTACCGGTTCAGAAAACCATCCCGATCCTCATCGACACTCCATTCCCGGGCAACATCCGCATTTTCCGTGCAGTAAAAGCCGTTTCCGTAATCATTATTGTTTTTACTGCCGCCAAAGTATGGCCGGTCGATGATCTTTTCAGATCCATGAAATATTGTAAGCATCATCACACAGCTCCTGACTACTCCTGTAGGAGTATACTCATTATATACATTATCGACTTGGCAGACAAGAGTGGGAGAGTGTGGGCCGTGGGCCGGGGACTGAGCCGTGGGCCGGGGACTGAGCCGTGGGCCGGGGGCTGAGCCGTGGGCCGGGGGCTGAGCCGTGGGCCGGG
>CAMMZE010000074.1 GCA_946529195.1 uncultured Lachnospiraceae bacterium | reverse complement strand
ATCTTTGTCACATTATAGGCCAGAGTGAACTCCCCCTGACACATCACGGCTGCAGGCTGCAGGTGAATGATCTGATCTGCAAATATTCGAGCAAGTGATTGTATCTCCTGATCGGAATCATGTGGATCTACCATGGGAAATGGCACATCCACTATGGTATCTCCGATGCTCAGCGCTTCTTTTTGCTGATCCGGAGACCATCCTTCCGATGGATGGTTGGAGAAATTTACGAATGGCCTGCCCTGCTCTTTTCTTACTTGATCTGCCTGCTTCAGAGATCTCTGAATGCTGCTGATTACTTCAGCCAGATCATCGTCTTCTAAGAGCTTCCTTTCATGGATCCCCCGGTCCTGCTGCATATAACGGTACCATTGTATACACTGCCTGTCTGCTCCCAGGTACTTGCAGATTTCCTCTGCAGGTGTTTCTCCTGCCACTGCTGCTATTGCCGGATCCTGCAGTGCTGTCCGGACGATTTCTGTTATATTCAGCCTCTCCTCCAAAAGGAAAAAGTGTCCTTCTGTATTCCGGTGAAATGCCTGCATCAGTTCCTTCCAGCATTCCACAGATTGGAAATACTGCGTGGAGAGGAGTCCTATGAATATACTGGCAGAAGCATTTCTTTCTTCCAGACGGCCCCTCCAGTTCTCGAGATACCGTATCTGGTCATCAAACCAGAAGGGAATCGCATTTTCATCCAGAACAGTAAAGAGTGTTCTGACATGTGTCAGATATCCCGGATCATGGCTGTAACTAACAAATGCGAATGCATTGTTTTCCATGTGCGGGGTAAATTTCCTGGTCAGGTATTGCCCATATGTCAGGAATTGCCGCATGGCGTCAGCTGATTCTGTAAAATAAAAGGCTGTCTGGTCTGCGATGACATCCCTCACGCCTTTCTCCTGGGAATGGAGAACGCTGAAAATGCCATCGGTTTTTATGGGCTCTTTTTGGGTCTCCACCGCAAAGAACCTTGCCGCGGAAGTCAGGACCAGCGAAACATCCCGAAAGCCCCCGTGCGTGTCAATCCAGAGCCGCCAGCTTTCTCCGGTCTTGTCTGTCTGCTCATAAAGAGTGCGGATTTTATCCATGACCTTCTCCAGGGCTTCTGCGGCTTTCATGGGATCAACCGGGATCTCATGAAAGTCCGGTATCTGCGCCGGGGCTTGTTTGTCTGTAAGCAGATACTGCATCCGTTCCCGGAAGTAGTCCACGACCTTTCCTTCCCAGATCTGACCGGTGGTGTCAGGACACGGTCTGACCTTATAAGTCTTTCCTTCCTGCTGGGAAGTCTCCTTTGTCGTCAGCATGATGATATCCGTTATGGATTCCTCCATGTATTCCCTGATAAACTGAGGAATCGGATCCAGCTGATAATAGCCTTCACAAGTGTATTCGATCTGGCCTTCTCCGCCTGCATCCCCGCCGAGCCTGTATTCATATATGGTCTTTTTGAGGTTGACGATTCCCTGTTCATCTGCACGCGGAAACATACTTATTGCCAGCACCAGTACATGTTTACTGGAGGACTGTCCATCCCTCATCTTTCCCATCCCTTCCGATATTGGCCTTAATCACATGCGCAAACAAGCTTTTTGCGATCTCTGTCAGATCCGATCGTGTCTTTGACGGGAGCAATACAGTGTCATAGGCTGCCGCATACTGCTGCAGCAGTTCTTTTGTTGCCCACTCGGAAACCTGGTCATAGCGGATCTGTTTCCCTTCTGTTTTGGGCAGGCAATCCCTTTGCGCACGGCTGATACTGTATCTGGCAATCCAGACAGCAGATCCTCCCGCAGTGCTATTTGTTATCTGCACCTTTACCGCTCTGGTACTAGTCTCCTTCAGTTCGGGCTCCATGGCTTCCATGTATTGCCGGAAGGTCATGTCCCGTCGGGAATTGGGCATCCCATTTCCCTTTCTGCTCCCGTGATTGGCTACAAACCATTTAAAAATCTCCGGATTCTTTCCATCTGTCGGATAAGAGACCTTTTTTCCTCTCAGTTTTTCAAAATCTGTCATGGTATGAAAGTTTTTCATGGTCTGCTCATCCACAGCCGGCAGCTGAGGAGCGTACGGCTGCATCTGATAGGATATGGTTCCCTTTTCTTCATCCAGATCAATTTTGCGCAGTTCAACCTGGTCGATCTGCAGGGCAATACTTCCATATCCAAGAGGCTTCGCATGTCCCAGTTTATAGCAATGTTTCTTCTCTTTGACATCGCCCGCATCCCCTGCATTCACTGCAAAGGCCAGATAGGATAGCTCCTCCTCGCTGATCTGGTCAAAATATACTTCCCCTGTAAACTCTATGCCTGTCTTAAGAGGTCTGAATGTGGCGTTCAGCTTATCCGGCGCGGCATTTTGCAGCTTCATGTCCGGCTGGTGCCAGTAAAATTTCCGCCCGTTGATCTCCGGCAGATAAGCTTTTACATTGCCGCCTGCATCTACATAATAATCATAGGTCCAGAAGAGAGCATCCGCCGGCCGCCTGATATAAAATTCCATATTATTGAGCTTCGGAGAGCTGAGTGCCTGCAGAGTCACCGGTTTCTCATACAGGTTCTCCCAGTCATTCATGCTGCCCCCTTCTTCCGGGCTTTTGACCCGCAGGTCAGACACCCTTACTCTGGATCTGGAAGCTGCTTTGCTTTTCGTATTGAGCATGCCAAACAATGCGCAGGCCGGGCACAGCTGCCCCTCTTTGCTGCAAGAGCAGTGATCTCTGAGAATCTGCCGGAGTTTTGTCGAATAGATTTCTCTGGTGATACTTGCCGGAGAAAACATGATATTCGCATCATGATTGTACTGACTGTAGTAAACGGGGAAAAGGCCTTCCCCGGCACCTTTCTGGAACTGGTTCCAGGCCCTGCTGTACTCCATGTATCCGGAGGCTCCGTTTTCCCTGTAGATCCGAAGAACCGTTGTCAATGTCGCAAGTTCTTCCCTGCTCAGTTCTTTCTGCAGCGCCCCTTTTACGAAAATATGAATGTTATGCTTTTCCCGGTATTTTCCTCTCTGATCAAATTCCGGGCCTGCTTCGCCCTTGATCACAAAGCCTGTCTCTGCTCCGGGAAAAGGAGAGTTCTTCACATTCTCTGCCAGTGGTTTGGCCTTGATATACCGGCCGGTCTGATCCTTGCCTTCCCTGCGGATCAGGGTAAAATAGACCTTTTGTCCCTCTGACAGTTTCGAGTCAGCATACAATCTCTGATATCCTTCCCTCTTGTTTCCTCTGCCCCTGTACAGACAGTCCTTTGCCGAATACAAGCGGTAGGAGCCGTCTCCTGTTCTTTCGAGCAGACCAGCCTTAAACACTTCATTGGTCCTCTTGCTCAGTACTTCTTCATCGTCTACAAAAGACATACAGGAATTGGTCAGGATCTCATAATAAGACCGCAGCATGCCGCGGATCTGGCTGCCTGGAATGACCGGCTTTGCAGGACCTTCCTCGTCATAAGAGAAAAAGTCATAGGATCTGTGTTCCTGATCCGCCGGATTCCCCATTTCGTCTCTGACATCAAAAGCATGATCGTTTCTGGTATCAGGAATGATCAGCGGGGTTCGCGTTCTCAGTGTATAGCGGATGACGCCTGTCAGACTTCCTCCCCTGCTGTATCCTCTCTTTGGAGGATTCTCCGAAAGCGGGAAAAAATTATACGGGTTGATAAAATCTGCCATCTTATCTGCCTCCTGCCACCAGTCTGTAATCGTCCACAAGAATCATTCCGTTTTCATCATAATGAAGATGGCTTAGTACAGTCAGGATTCCCTGCCCTTGCTCCAGCTGACAGTCCTCTCTGTAGACATCACCATAAATTTTATTGCTGCTATCCGCGGCGCAGCTGCCCGTATAGGCAAAATCAGCCACATGCTCAATGATGCCTTCCGGATACCTGCTGCTCTCTGTCATGATCGCCCTGTATTCACAATTGTCATCAAACATATGCAATTCCAGCAGCTCTTCCCCTTCCAGATCATTCTTCACTTCTTCAATAGAAGAATAGGGTCTGCAGATCACCTGTTTTCTGGTGTATGCAAGCAGCTGACCGGCAGCCGGCGCTGATTTTATCTTTGTCAATTTACCGATTACCATCTTTGATCCTCCTGATCTCAGCAAATAAGGCTTTCAGATCTTCATCCTCCGGATCCCATTTCCCGGTATCGCCCCGGAAGATTCCCCTTCCGACGGATACCTGGCCGCCGATGGCAAGCATGCCTTCGCATATGTCCCGCACCACCAGCTTCATCAACCCTCTCAGAGGACGAAGGGATTCCTTCTTCTCGATCATATACTCCAGCACTGTATCTCCATCTGCGTAGGATAATTCTGTATATAGGGCTCCTTCTTTGGTCCCGCCTGTGAAACGATTGATATTATTTCGGGTCATAGGCAGAACCTTTGCCCCGGTAATCACGCTCTCTGCAAAAACAATCCTGGACTGGCAGGAACTGCTCTCCGCTCCCTTTTTGCCTTCTTTGACCTTTCCAAACCAGTTTTCGATCAGCATCTGCGCGTCTGCGGATGACAAACCCAACTCTATGAGGATCTGTCTGGCATCAGCCCGAATCGCGCCATTCCAGCTGGTGCCGGGTATAACCGGCCTGCCATTGCTGGTGATGTGTTCAAAGTCAGCCTTTCCAGGCTGGGCAGAATACCTGCGTATGCTGATCCCGCCTGTCAGATGCAGGGGCACCTGAAACATATCAAAACGTTCCTTTTTTCTGGATTTATTCCGGCTCCATTCTTCAAATGCAAGCTCCTCATCACCAGTCACCGGATCCCCCGCAAGATAGCGGATCCATTCTTCTCTGTTATCTGCTGTGAAAACTGACCGGCGGACCGACAGGACCTTTATTCTTCCAAATCCCCTGTTTTTGATTGCTCCGAAACGAATGTCTCCTTCATGCGCTGCCAGGATCATCTCATCGATTTCTTCATCAGGGTCAGCTTCTCCTTCCCTCTGCACTGTCTCGATGGAAAGAAGTCCACTGGCACCGGTTTCTATGATCTCCAGGTCAAATTTGTTGTTGACTCCTTTATCTTCCTCCAGACTGACCCGGTCGCGGATGGAAAGGCAGACACTCTCCGGATCAAAATACAGATCCGAAATATATACGGAGCTCATGCTTCCTTCTGAACCATCCGAATATCCGAATATGCTCTTTGTCTTTTTGTCCGCACATATATAATTGCGGAACGCCCCGGCCAGTGAGGTGCCTGGTATGAAGCAGTCTCCATTGCTGCTGCGGATTACATCAGCATCTGTATCGGCTGAAATGCCGTTTCCGATGCTGATGGGGGAATCCAGGGCGATCCGGATCTGATAATAGGTTCTTTTTTGAATCCTTCTGTTAGACATCTCCCTCATCTCCCCTCATGCTGTATTTCATCTGGGTAAGGAACTCTCTCAGATATTTCATCTGCATTTCATCCTTGTCCATGTTCATATTGCAGATACCGGTCTCCCGGGCAAAGTCCTCTTCCAGCCTCCGGGCATCGCTGACAGACCGCAGGATCTCCTCGGCGGCTTCCTTTTTTTCCGGTTTTGTACCTGTTTTCTTGCCATATCTGTCTTCTATGGCCTTTCTGACATCTTCTATATTGTCATACTCTTTTGTCAGGAGCATCATATTGCTGACGGTTGGTTTATATATGCCTTTTTTCCGGCCAAAGGCATTCGCCTTTTCCCTCACAGCATCTACCGCCTTCCTGCGGAGGAAAGCATCCAGAAGAGGCCCGGCCAGCTTGCAGGCAAATGCCGAAGAAGCGTCTATCTGTCTGGTCAGGCACTGTTTTTCAGGCTCTCTGATCGGGCCAAGCCAGGGCATCTTCTCCTCTGAAAAACAGATGATGGAAGCTTCTCCATACCCTTCCGCAGTTCTTTCCCCAATCATCAATCCTGCTCCATCTGGTATGGTCACCGGCTCTGCAAAACGGAACCGGATCGCAGTTCCCTTGTCAAAGGCCTGGATCGTGGGCTTCCTTCGGTTCCAGGTGACATTGTA
>CAMMZE010000073.1 GCA_946529195.1 uncultured Lachnospiraceae bacterium | reverse complement strand
TGCAGACTGGCTCTGGATACGGTCGTTCCCTCCAGCTCCACCGGCTCAAAGACCGCGATCGGGTTGATCAGGCCTGTCCGGGATGCGGACCATTCCACTTCCAGCAGATGGGTCTCTTTGGTCTCATCCGCCCATTTAAAAGCGATTGCGTTGCGGGGAAACTTTGCTGTCGCGCCAAGACTCTCTCCGTAGGCGATGTCCTCCAGCAAAAGGACCAGTCCGTCAGAGGGAAAATCATTTTCCGCGATCCTCTCAGAAAAGGCAGCCACCTGATCCGCAACAGACTCCGCATCCACGAGCACATGCTCTACTACCGTAAAGCCCTGGCTTTCCAGCCAGTCAAACTGGGCAGCTGCTGAATTGCCGAAATCGACATCTTCTGCTGTTACCAGAGAAAAAGCATAGAGATAGACATTTCTCTGCGCCGTAATCTCATTATTGAGCTGCCGCACCGACCCGCTGCAGAGATTTCGGGGATTCTTATACTTCATTTCCCCTTCCGGGATCCTGCTGTTGATCTCGTTAAAATCAGAGTAGTGGATGATTGCCTCACCGCGGAGGACCAGCCTGCCCTGAAAAGCTATCTGTCTGGGCACATTCTTAAATACCATGGCATTGGGGGTGATGACTTCTCCGACCTGCCCGTTTCCTCTGGTCACAGCCTTGACCAGACGGCCGCCCTCATAAGTCAGGACGACGGTCAGTCCATCCATTTTCCAGGAAAGAACTGCCTTCTGCTCTCCCATCCAGGCCTGCAAAGCAGCGACATCCTTGGTCTTATCCAGGGAAAGCATGGGAGAATCGTGCGCTTCTTTAGGGAGCTCGCTAAGCACTTCGTAGCCTACCTGCTGGGTGGGACTTCCGGCCAGAACGATCCCGGTCTTCTCCTCCAGAGCCTTCAGCTCATCATAGAGAGCGTCATACTCATAGTTGCTCATGATCTCCGTATCCTGCATATAATAAGCACGGGAAGCCCGGCTGAGCTGGTCTGTCAGCTGCCTTATTCTCTCTGCATCTGTCATCTGCGCACTTCCTTTCCGAACATTTTTTTCATCTGCGCAAGCTCTTCCCCTGTCAGATAACGCCATTTTCCGGTACGCAGATCTCCCAATGTGATATTCATGATCCGGATCCTTTTGAGCCGGAGAACCCGGTAATGGAAATGACGGCACATATAGCGGATCTGCCGGTTCATTCCCTGCGTCAATATAATAGAGAAAGTCCTCTCGCTGATCTTGCTGACCTGGCAGGGACGTGTCCTCCCGTCCGGAATATCAACACCGCCGGCCATACCCTTCAGAAAAACTTCGGTGACCGGCTTGTCGACCGTGACGATATACTCTTTTTCGTGATAGCTGCTGCCTTTCAGGATATGATTGACCAGGCTTCCGTCATTGGTCAGCAGAATCAGTCCCTCAGACTCCTTGTCCAGTCTGCCGATGGGGTAGATCCGCTCCGGATACTTCAGAAAGTCAATAATATTGTCCTTCTCCCGTACCCGGTCAGTCGTACATACAATGCCGCGGGGCTTATAAAGAGCGATCACAACCTTATCCGGCCGCTCCCCGACAGGCTTTCCGTCTACACAGACCTCCTGCCCCTTTTTGACTCTGGTGCCGGGGACAGCCGCTATGCCGTCTACCGTGATCCTGCCCTGATCCGACAGCCTGTCTGCCTCTCTGCGGGAGCATACGCCTAGGTCACTTAAATACTTATTCAGCCGGATCCCGGACTCTGTCTCCGATTTCTTTTCCATCTTTCTCCGCCTGCCGCCTGCAGCGGCTTTTGATGCCTTTCATCCTGATATAACGCAAACGAAAATCACACCTGGCAGATGTGATTTTCGTCTGAAGTTCTCTATCTATGTGTCTGTTACTCTTCTGTTTCCGTCTCGGAAGCAGACTCTGTTTCTGTCTCAGTCTCAGCATTTGTCTCGGACTGTCCTGCAGTCTGTGACTCAGAAGCAGTCTCTGTCGGGATATCTGTAGCAGGCTGTGCACCTGTACGACCCCTGATCTGATCGATGAAAGCAGCCAGATCGGAATCCTTGCCGCATGCAGCCTCCATCTTTTCATTGACTGATGCAATCAGCTCCATCACATCGGACTCATTGTAAAGAGAATCGATGTAGGACTGGGTCTGCTCATCCATGGTAAAGGTACCGCTCTGGGCATTGTACTCGCCGCGGTAGATATACTTGCTGCCGTCTTCCGCTGACTTGATATAAAATACGGAAAGGTTGGGAGCAGGTGTCTTGATATCACGAATCTTGAGTTCATCGTAAACAAATGCCACGTACTCTCCGTCAGCCATGCCGGCCTTGGTATAATACTGTGTATTATTATAAGACTCGATAATGGAGGAAGAACCTTCCAGAATCCTGGCATTCACATCTACATCCGTATTATAAACTTTTTTCAGAAGCTCTGTATCCTCATCCAGGATCGCCTTGCGGTAGTTGGATACCAGCTCATTGATCTCAGGATACTTATTATGCTCCAGAGAATTGCTGGCCTCTACACTGATGGAAGGCTCAGAAGAAGTACTGCTTCCGGCAGAGGATCTGTTTCTGAAATTATAAATAACGCCGCCGATCACTGCGGCGATCACAATGATCGTCAGCAGGATAATGAGTACGCCGTTTTTATTCGCACGTTTGGAAGCACCCTGGCGCTGCCTCTGCTTCGCCGCGGGCTTTCCGGATGTACGGCTCTTTTTCTTATTATCTTTTGTCTGATCACTCATATATATGACCTCCCTGTTTAAATAAACGAAATGCATCTGAAGGGAATCGAACCCTCGCACACGGCTCCGGAAACCGTTGCTCTATCCACTGAGCTACAGATGCACCATTTATATTACAGTATTTTTAAAAATAATGCAACAAAAAATTCACATTTTTCGAGTTATTTTTCGTTTTCCTTCCAGGTTCCCTTCTTTTCCATTTCCCTGTAAATAGCAAAGGCTTGTTCCAGAATATGCCGCTCATTGTTGTATTTGAGCAGATGTCTGGCCTCGTGATACTTATAATACCCGGCGTCTTCAAAGTACTCTTCGTGCTGAGGCCTGCAGTAATCATCCGCGGTGCTCATCAGATACCAGTGCACTTCCTTTGCAATCGTATCGCGGGATGTATTGAAGGAATAGCGGCTCTTCCCGATATAAGAAACGATGGATGTGCTGATCCCCGCCTCTTCCCGCACTTCCCGCAAGGCTGTGTCAGAAAACTCTTCTCCCGCTTCCACTGTGCCTTTTGGCATGACCCAGCCGTCGTATCTGTTTTTATAATTTTTATAGAGCAGAAGTACCTTTCCCTTCCGGATCACAACGCCTCCGCAGCTCACTGCCTGTGCCATTTTTTTAACGCCTCCCAATTTATTTATCCCGGAAATGTACTGTTACATTTTATTCTTCAAGAGAACCTAAATAAGTATCCATCATAGCTGCCGCAACCGGCACTGCTTCACTGCTTGCCACCCCGGCATCTTCAATCAGCACGCAGACGGCGATTTTGGGATCCTCTGCCGGCGCATATCCGATAAACCAGGCATTATTGCCCCGGTCTTCCACTTCCGCCGTGCCTGTCTTGCCCGCTGCCGTATACCATCTGCCGGAGAGATTGTATCCTGTACCCTCGTTTACAACTGCCTCCATCATCTCCTGCAGGAGCGCTGCTTCCGAAGAGGTCATCAGTGTTCCGGCGCTTTCCGGCGTATTCTGCTTGATTTCATTACCGTCTGCACTGGTCACATTATCAATCAGATAAGGCTTCATCAGCTCTCCGTCATTGGCGATTGCCGCTGCCAGCATGGCTGCATGCAGGGGCGTCATGACCGTATCACCCTGACCGATGGAGGTTGCGCCGATCTTCCATTCACTATCAGAATCTGACAGTGAAAAACTGCTTTTCACCGTAGGCAGATCCGTCGGAAGTTTCTGGTTAAAGAGCAGACTGTCAGCTGTTTCTCTCAGCTTTGCAGGACCAGCAGCGGCGCCGATATTGACATAAGCTGAATTGCAGGATTCTGCAAAAGCATCTATCAGATCCAGACTTCCGTGGATCTCTCCCTCAGAGCAGCTGAGGGTACTGTACTCTCCATCATCATCCAGCAGGGTCGTATAACCGTCGCATTCATAGTAAAAATCATCCGGATCATATCCGCTCCGCAGATAGGAAAGCGTTGTGATCACCTTGAAAATAGAACCGGGGACAAATTGGCCCTGCAGAGCCTGATTGAGAAGAACCTTGCTGGATGTATCCGCAAGGATATCTTCATACTGATCCGGCAGCTCATTGGGATCATAATCCGGCAGCGATACCATAGACAGAATCTTTCCTGTCGAAGGCTCGATGGCTATGGCTACTCCGTAACGGTCTCCGAGCGCGTACCATGCCGCTTCCTGCAGCTTGGCATTGAGGGTCGTGGTCACGATATTGCCGGGATCCTTCTCGCCTCTCAGATCATTGATGACCTTCTGTACCGGATTGATCGTGGAAGTCACCAGATCAAAATCTTCTGAGAGCTCCACGCCGGATTTATTGACTGCCGATGTGCCAATCACATGGGAAAACATCCTTCCATAAGGATAGACCCGGACAGGATTGCCATTTTCATCTGTATCTGTCGATGCAAGCACCTCTCCATCCGCTGACAGGATCTCTCCGCGCGATACTGACTCCGCAATCTTCGCCAGCCTGCTGTTATGTTCATTATTGACGATTCCGCGGCCCAGCGCTGCATCAAAATAAACAAAATAAGCTATGACTGCAAAAAAGAGTAAGAGCATAACATAGGAAGCCCTGCGGATCTCCTTGTTAGTCTCTCTCTTGTTCATCAGACCGATCAGAACGGTATCCCCGCTGTCAGGCGAAGATACAGCTTTTCCGGAAGGCGATGCTGTCTTCCGCACAGCCGCTTTTTTCCTGGCGGTTTTCTCTTTCGCTGTCTGCTGTGCCTGTCTGCGGCCTGCCGGCTCCCCGGCCTGCCTTTTCCTGTTTGCAGGCGCAGCGTCCTCTTCTGCACCGTCAAGGCTCATCTTTTTTACTGTTTTTCCATTTTGAGAACTCTTTTGTCCGGCAGATCCTTTTTCTCTTTCCATACGCTCTGCCTTTTCCCGTCCCAGCTCTCTGGCACGCTCGACATCGGATTCGTCTACGTCGAACTCCATAAAGTCCTCATCTTCATCTATAAAATCCGGGCTAAAGGAGTCCAGCTCCTCAGGATTGATCCTCCTGATATTACGCCCTTCTCCTGATTTCCTGCCGTCTTTGTTCAAGAAGACCATCCTCCCTTTGTTTGAGCAGATACAGACCCTGAATGACTGCAAATACGATAATCGTCGACAAGATCGACGATCCGCCATAACTGATCAGCGGAAGTGTAACGCCGGTATGCGGGATCAGCTTGATCACGCCGCCGGTGCACAGAAAGATCTGAAATGCATAAGATATACTGAGGCCGACTGCCAGAAGCTTGTAGAAATTGTTGGTGAGCTGCAGAGAAATATTGATGAACATAATGAAACAGCTCACATAGACCAGCAGCAGGCAGATTGCAAAAATGCCGCCAAGCTCTTCTGCTATTACTGCGAAAATAAAATCACTCTCTTTGACAGGGATCATCTCCGGCATGCCGCAGAACAGCCCCATACCGAACCATCCGCCCGTGCTGATGGCAAAGAGCGACTGGGCGATCTGATAGCCTGCATCATCATAATTGCTCCAGGGATCTCTCCAGGCAATGATACGTCTCTGTACATGTGAGAAGAGCCGGGAAGCAATCACAGCCGCCGCTGCGCCAAGTCCCAGTCCCAGACCTGTCCACAAAAACTTTCTGGTAGCGACATAAAGCATCACCAGATAGGTGATGAAAAAGATCACTGCCGCGCCAAGATCGGTTTCTGCAACCAGTATGCATACAAATCCGGCTGCCGCTGCCGTCGTGATCACGATCCGCTGAAAACTGGTGTTTTTATACAGCATCGATGCCACAAAGAATACGAAAATGATCTTGGC
>CAMMZE010000072.1 GCA_946529195.1 uncultured Lachnospiraceae bacterium | reverse complement strand
GGCAAGGTGTTTCTTGAATTATATCATATAGATATTTGATTGCAAAATATGGATTATCTTATCTTCGGTAGGGAACCTGAGACGAAAAGTGACAGAGAACCGTCCCCTGTCACATTTAGTAGTCAACCATTGAGACTATCAGTTCTTCATGCGGTAATCCAAAAATTCTCCGATCATGATGCCCATATTACGGCTAATCACTTCAAGGAACAGAGTTACTTAGGCATCCTGAAATCAGCTGTTGCAGCGATTATTCAGGTGAGAATTACGGATTCAGGAAAGCTTTAAGTGACGTATTCCTCTGACTCATTCCGGATTCGCTGCAGCGCCCGCCGGAGAATGATGATGGCGGGGATCAGCGTCAGCAGGTCCGCTGCAGCCTGTACGGATGCCAGTCCGGACCCGCCAAAGAAATATGCCATTGGAAAAACGATGGGCAGAAAACAGGTACCCTGCCTGGCTGTGGCAAGAATGATTGCCCAGCCCGCAAAACCCAGTGCTCCGCAAAGCATATTTACCATGGCTACCCAGGCGTGGATGGGCAGGGCCAGGCACTGCAGACGGATGCATAAGGCTCCGATTCTCTGCATTTCCGGATCAACAGCTGAAAAAAGATGAATGAGAGGAACGGCAAAGACAGCCAGCAAAACGGCCATAGCAGCAGAACCGAATACAGAGAATTTCCAGGCAAAGCCGTAGCATGCCCTTACGCGGTCAAAGCGCCGGGCCCCCCAGTTAAAACCGGCGACGGGCTGATAGCCTGATCCAAATCCCAGGATAATTCCGAAGGGGAACATCATTACTTTAGTGGATACGCCGATCCCGGCAAGCACTGAATCAGATATGCTTCCTGCGATATTGTTGAGCACTACGGCAGCAACTACAGCAAGGCCGTTTCGCAGGAGAGAAGAAGAGCCCACACTGAAGATCTGGTAGAGCATTTCTCTGTCCGGTCGGAACAGACGGGGGCTGATCCGCAGCATGCTGTGATGCGTCAGATACGGGAAGATGAGGATGCCAAAGCTTACCAGCTTGGAGATGGCCGTCGCCATGGACGCGCCGGTTACACCCAAGCCCATTGTGAAGATGAAGAGCGGATCCAGAAAACAGTTCAGAATACCGCCGAAGCCCATACCGATCATGGAAAGCAGGGCGCTTCCTTCTGCGCGGAGACATTGGTTCATGACAAAGGTGGTTGTTACAAGCGGGGCAACCAGGAGCACATAGGTCGCGTACTGGATCGCATATTCTTCACAGGTTGGAGTGGCACCGAGGAGACGAACCAGCGGATGCATGAAAATGCTCCCGGATATCAGAATCACACCACCGAAAAATGCCGCTATGAGCCAGGAAGTGGAAAGCACGAGAGAAGCCCGCTCCTTATGCCCGGCTCCAAGAAGACGGGCAATGTAGCTGTTGGCGCCAATTGCCAGAAGGGATCCGCCCATTATAATGATCTGGTCAAGCGACTGGTTTACACTCACCGCAGCCGTAGCATTCGTCCCCAGGGAGCTGACAAAATATGTATCCGCCAGATTGTAAACAGACATAATCAAAAACGCGATAATCGTAGGGACAGCCATTTCCATAGTAATTTTCGGGATCGGGTCCTGCAGCATCTTCAATTCCCTGTGTTCTTTTCCTGTCTTCTGTCCCATTTTCTTATGTCTCCGAGCTGCAGTTTCCTGCGTTTATTCATTTTTACTATAGTCTTTCATCCGGGGCACGTCAAGGTAATCACCTGCCGTGCCTGTCCGCATTTGACGGGTGTGGAAGTTTGTGACATAATCTTGTGACATAAGCATGGAAATATTTACGGAAGGAGAGTAATCCGTGTCGCAAAACAAAACAAGCTATGACTTTTTTTATCTTTTCAGGGATGTCATGCGCAGCGGTTCCTATCAAAAGGCCGCCAGGGACAGCGGATGCACGGTTTCCGCCATCAGCCAGAAAATATCGCAGATGGAAAAGGAACTGGGAATTGACCTGTTTGAAGAAGGCAGCGACGGCATGGCTCCTACGGCAGCCGGCCTGTTTCTGTATGACAAACTGGATACCGTGCTCTGGAATCTGGATTCCATTGTCCAGCAGGCAAGAAGCATTCCCTCTGAGAACAGCATGACGCTGAACCTTGGTATTTCGGAAATGCTGCCCGGAAGTGCCTACAGGCCGCTGCTCCAGCACTTCATCCGTAACTATCCGCATGTCAAACTCACGCTTTCCTCCCCTCCCTGGAGGGAGATCACCCGCCGGCTGATTGACGGACGGATGGATGCGGCGCTTTCGTTTTCCATTGCGCTGGCCAATGAACCCCGACTGACAAAAAAGCCGCTCACCCGGTCAAAACCCTGTATCTACTACAATGAGCAGCTGCCGGTTGAAAATCCGGAGAATATCAGCATCAATTCCTTCCGGAACTGCGACTTTGTCTGCCTGAATACGGATGTGGCAGCTATGGATATGCTGCGGGATCTTCCCTTCGAACCAGACAGGGTGATCTTCACTGACAGTCTGAAAGCTCTGTATCTGTATGTGAATGCCGGGCTGGCCTGCACGGTCCTCGGCCCTGACCAGCAGCTGGCGGAGACGGCAGGTATCTCTTCCTTCAGCCTGTCTGATATGCCATACAGCATGGGAATTGACCTTTTTCTGGAAAAGTCCAATGATAATCCGGCTGTCAGTCTCCTGACCGACTGCGCAGATAAAGTCTATGAGCCGGTCTGGAGAGGCGACTTGAACGGGCCTTTCTGACAACCCGGAGATCACTTTGACAGCATCTGCCGCAATCTTTCATGGGGGATTCCTGATGAAATTAAACCTGTGGCTGATCGCGAATCAGCTTGCTCAAAACTACGATATTGAAACGAAAATCTCTTTCGCCGTCGATCGTACCATCAGCGGCCCCCTGCCGGTGGAATCGCAGGGAGTGATTTATGTGCGGGAGGAAGGCAGCGATATCCTCTGTCAGGCGGAGCAGGGTACGATCATTATTCATGACGTGGAGGGAAAAGAAGGACTTCTGCTGGTTCAGAGCATTTTCAACTGGTATGACAACTGGCTGGAGAATGTGGACCGGGCACTGCGGGACGGTGATTACCGTATGTTCGTCCATTTCTGCGCGCAGGCTTTTTCCAATCCGGTTATGCTCCAGGACTCCAATTCCCTGCTTCTTGGCATGGACTGCCGGGGCATTCCCATCGGCCGCATCCCGGAATGGCGTTTCCTCTATGAGACGGATCAGTGCTCCGTGGCTTATTATCTGGCCATGTCTGAGGCACTGAACAGGCCGGTGCGCAAATATAATGACAGCGTATACCGCTTCAACACCTGCGCGCAGGATGAGAAGGGAGAAGACTACCAGACCAGCGGGCTGCTGGCCAGATTCCGTTTCCTGGCCCACGACTACGGACAACTGACCGTTCTGGACAAAAAAAGGCCTCTGAATCCCGGAGATGTGGCCCTGCTGGAGGTTCTGGCTGACAGGGCTTCTCTCTATTTCGCGGCAGCCGAAAGAAGCGACAGCTCTGCCGTCAATCTGCGGATTATGGACGACCTCCTGGAAATGAGGGAGGTATCGGGAGAGCAGCTGGCCTATCATTACTCTCTGATCACCAGAAACGCGCCGGAGAATTCCGGCAGGCTGTGCCTGTTTCTTTTCCGCTGTGCGGATGAGACGGATAAAACAGCCCTGCTCTCTCTTTTGTCTACAATCCTGACCAGGCAGTATCCTACCCTGTACAGCTGGGCGTACCATGAAGACCTGCTCTATGCCGTCTATGTCCCGGAACCCAACATCCTGGCACAGCAGATGTATACCTTTATCAGTGCGCAGGGGTACTCCCGGAAACTGCAGGTGGGTATCAGCCTTCCCTTTGACGACATCCTTCAGCTTCCCTATCACTACGAACAGGCAGTATATGCGGTAAGGCACAGCGACAGACCCGGCCTGTTTTTCTTTTACGACTGCGGAAGCCGGTATCTCCTGGAAAACAGCGATCCGCATCGCAGGCTGATGGCCTGTGAACCCATGTGCCGGAGGATCTGGGAAAAGGAACCGGACAAGAGGGAATTTCTTCTGACGCTTTCCGCTTATCTGCGGACAGAGCGGTCCACAAGCCTGGCAGCGGAACGCCTTTTTATTCACAGGAATACAGTTAACTACCGGATCCGGTACCTGAAGGACTTTACCGGCTGGGATTACGAGAACGATATTCTGCGGGATTATCTGCGGCTGAGTATCTATACATTGTCGCACTGAGCAGGAATTTTTACCAAAACCATATAACATATCAGGGAAGAGACTTTGTCATTTTGACGAGGTCTCTTTTTTGTGCCGGCAGCACATGAGTGCTCCGATAATTCATTCGGCGTGCCCATACAGGTTTTCCGGACCGCATGTTAGACTGTGGCTGTGTAATAAAAATCGGCAAAAAGGAGAGGATTTTTATATGGCCAGCTTGTCTTTTAAGGAAAACGGATTATTAGCTTATCAGCACAAAGAACCGGAATACATTCCGATACCGAGCGACTTTGATACCAGCGCACCCCGGGGCATGGATTTTATCCGTGAGACCATTTGCGTAGACGGTACGGCAGACGACTGGTTTGGTCAGAGCTGGACCTGGGAGAGCACTGTGGGAGCACCGAATCCCACGCCGGGCATGCATCTGATGGATGACATCACCAACTGGAAAAAGATCTTCAAATTTCCGGACCTCAGCAAACTGGACTGGGAGGGATATGCCGCCCGTGATACTGCCAAATGGGATCGCGAAAATAAACTTTCCCGCGTGATCATAGGCTTTGGTCCCTGGGAGCGTCTCTTTACGACTATGGATTTTGCGGACTGTCTCATGTCCCTGGTGGAGGAGCCGGAGGCCTGCTACGAATTCTTTGGCGCCGTGGCGGACCACAAGATCCGCCTGCATGACTATGTGATCAAGTATTACAAGCCGGATATTCTGGTCATGCATGACGATTACGGCCATGGCAAGGGTATGTTCATGTCACCGGATACCTGGAGAGAGCTGATCAAGCCTCATCTGAAGAGGATAATTGATGCGGTAACCTCCAAGGGGGTCATTTATGAGCATCACAGCTGCGGATACTTTGCCCCGATTGCGGGAGAAATAGCCGACCTGGGCGCCTCAGCCACCAATGGCATGCAGGTCTGCAACAACCCCAGGGAGCTGAAGAAGGAGATCGGCGACAAGCTCTGCTTTGTGGGCGGCTTTGATACCCAGATGATGGATGCCCCGGAGGTCTCTGAGGAGCAGATCCGCGCCAGCATCGATCAGACCATCGATGATCTGGCACCGGGCGGCAGCTGGGTGGCTAACTGCAGCCTGCGGACCTTTGAGCGGAACAAAATCGTCATTGATGAGATCATCAATTACGGTTCCACTAAGTATACCAGTCCCAGACCGGATCTTCACGCGGAGCGCGGCACCGGCCTGGAGGGAATCTTTTCATCCAGAGGCTGAACCCCGCTGAGGGATCAGATAAATGCAGCATGGAAACCATATCATTCAAAATACAGGAGGAGAAATCACAATGGAAAAACAGAAGACCGGCCTGTCCAAAAGCATACGCTATTTTTACGGCGTAGGTGACATGTGCTTCAACCTGATGTCCAGTGTCTACACCTATTATCTGGTATTTTACCTGAATACGGTAGCAAAGCTGAGCCTTCCCTATATCACATTGCTGATGGCGATCAGCTCGACCTTTGATTCCGCGTCGTCCTGGATCTACGGCGCTGTCATGAATTCCACCAAGCCCATGAAGTGGGGGCGCTACCGCTCCTGGCTTCTGGCTACGTCCTGGATTCTGCCCTTTACTTCTTTCTTTATGTATTTCCGTGTCGGCAAGAGTGATTCGGTGGCCTTTGTATTCTTCCTGATTGCCCAGCTGGCGGCCCGTATCGCGCAGAACTTCGCATACACGGCCAACGTATCCCTGATCAGTGTTGTTCCCAGAAATGCGGATGACCGTATTGCCATGGCTTCCTCACGTGCCACCTGGAACAACGCCGCAAAATTTGCCTGGTCTTATCTGGGCGTTCCTTTCCTGGCAATTCTGGCAAATGGGAGCGATAACA
>CAMMZE010000071.1 GCA_946529195.1 uncultured Lachnospiraceae bacterium | reverse complement strand
GGCAAAGGCAGAGCCCGCCCCTAAGGAAGAGGCTAAGGCAAAAGCAGAGCCTGCTGCTAAGGAAGAGGCTAAGGCGAAAGCGGAGCCTGCCCCTAAGAATGAGAAAAAGGCTAAGGCAGAACCGGTGAAGAAGACGGACAAGAAAGCCAAAGGGGAGTCCGCTAAGAAGGCACCGGCTGAAACTGCTGCGCCCAAAGATCTCAAAGAAGTAGAGAAAAAAGTGAAGGAAGTGATGGATGGAGCCGGTTTTGCGCTTGAAGCGGAAGATCACGCCCTGATTGCGCAGGCCCTTGTTTCTTCCTCCACCAAGAATCAGTTTTATCAGTTTTTCCGCAAAACGAAGGGAGAGGCAGCAGGCCGTGAGTTCTATCTGAAGATCCGCGGTCAGTATGAGAGCCTGAAAGTACTGCGGGAGGCCTGATACAGGCACAGGACCTGATGGGAGGCGTATGATATGCCTGGATATGTAATGCATCTTGCGGAAGCGGATATGATTCTTACGGCGATTCGCGGTAAAAAGGCCCTGTCTGACCAGTGGGAGGAACATTTCCTGACAGGGAATCTGCTGCCGGACACCAGGCTCCTGAAGGAGAAAAGGATTTCTCATTTCTGGAATCCTGCCGAGCTGGGCCTGATTGCCAAGGCTCCGGATCTGTCTCTTTTTCTGGAGAAATATCATCCGGATATGGAGGATCCTGTTATGCTCGGGTATCTGACACATCTGTATTTAGATGCCAGATATGTGCATGATTACTGGCCAAGATGTATGGCATTTTACAATCGTGAGGGGAAAAGAGAGACCGCGGCGGATCAGGTGGCCCAGGTGGAAATATTAAAGACCGGCCGGCGTCTGCCTCCCAGCGTCTTCTTTTCACCGCGCTATTATTACGGGGATTATGGGCGGATGAATGGCTTTTTTGTGAGCAGATATCATATTCATAAGCCCCGGTGGAAGGACATTGAAGGCTTCCACATGGATGAGGTAAAGCTGGAGGATATGGAGATCATTTCCAAAAACATGGACTGGCTTCTGGCCCATTGCGGCAGGGAAGAGGAGCTTTCGCTGGAGGTTTTCGACATAGAAGAGTTTGACAGCTTTATCCGTGAAACAGCTGAGCAATTTATGCAGGAATACCTGCAGGATATATAGGAGATTATAAAAATGAGATGCATAACAGCCTCACATGCGGTGACGCAGTATTCCGGAAGTATTTCGGAAATGATGCCGCATTTTATCATGATCGCGGTTGTGGTGGCCGTGGTGGTTGCGGCTCTTGTGATCTATACGAAAGTGAAGAAGTAGCATCAGGGAGGAATTGTCATCATGAAGAAAAAACTGGTGATCGGACTGATCATTTTTCTGATTGTGATCGTGGCAGCGGCAGCAGCTGTCTATATCGGTCTGGCCCGTCTGTTTACTTCCCGTTTTTATCCCAACACAACAGTCAACGGTTTTGACGCGTCTTTTAAGACGGCTGAGGAGATCGAGGACCTGATCCGGGATAAAGAGGAGGACTATCTGCTGGCGGTGCATGACAGGGAAGACCGCATCACCTATATCAACGGGAAAGACATCGGCTATTCCTACGACAGTAAGGGAAGCGTTCAGAAGATGCTGGAGGAACAGGACAGCAGGCTCTGGCCCAAATATATCATGGAAGACCATGAGTATGAGAGCGCGGCTTACATGACATACGATGAGAGCAAGCTTCTGGCTGTCATTGACGGTATGGAATGCTTCCAGAAAGAAAACATCATCGAGCCAAAGGATGCCTATATCCAGTCCACAGACAGCGGGTATGAGCTGATACCGGAGGAAGAAGGGTCTTCTCCTGTCAAGGAGCAGATCATTGCCCACATCAAAGAGGCCATCAGCCAGAGGGCGGCTACCCTGACTCTGGACGGGGACGACTATAAGAAGCCGGCAGTGACCACGGAGGATCCCGGCCTGCAGGCAAAGATGGAAATCTATAATAAATACAGCCAGATGAAGATTACCTATCAGATCGAAGGATCCGAGCAGGTCCTGGACGGATCGGAAATCATCAAATGGATCAGCTTTGACAAGGATATGAACGTCAAAGTGGATGAGGACAAGGCTGCATATTATGCCCAGGAAATGGCCTATAAATACAACACCTACGCGGCCGAGCGTTCCTTTACGACCCATGCCGGCGACACCATCACCATCGGCGGCGGTGATTACGGATGGATCATTGACAGACCGGGAGAAGCCGAGCAGCTGATCGCGGATATCAAGGCAGGTGAATCAGTCGAGAGAGAACCTGTCTATGAGCAGAGAGCCTTCGTTGGAGGCGAGGATGATATCGGAAATACTTATATAGAGATCGACTACGATGCCCAGCATTTCTGGTATTATGTGGATGGCAGCGTAGTGCTCGATTCGGATATCGTATCCGGTGATATGGGATCCGGACACGGTTCGCCGGACGGGGTATTCAAGATCATCACCCTGGTTACGGACACCACTCTGGTCGGGGAGGATTATGAGTCCCCGGTCAGCTATTTCATGCCCTTCGCCTACAATACCGGACTGCATGACGCAGACTGGAGAAGTTCTTTTGGCGGAGATATCTATCTGGGGGCCGGTTCTCACGGATGCGTCAATTTGCCGGAAGATGTGGCAGAATCGCTCTTTAATCAGATTGAGATTGGTACGCCGGTCATCGCCTATTACAGGTCCGGTGCGACTCTGAAAAATGAAAATGCGCGTGTTTCGAATGCTTATTCCTACAGCAATTAACAGGCGCATCTGAAAGGAAGGAAATCAAATGGACAATATAGAAGCAGCAGCTGCTACTGAAGCGAAAAAGCCAGCCAAACGCATGTCCCTGGATCAGCTTCTGGAGAGCGGAAAAGCACAGGTCGCAGACCTGGTGGAAGCCCAGCTGAGGGTAGGGGCCAGTCCTTTTGGAAAAGGGACCCGTTTCCTCAGCAGAGACGGCAATTTCTGTGTCAGGGCAGAGGATGAAAATGGCGACCGCTATGTGATCGAAACCAAGCTCAGACCCCGTTATCAGGATATGTACCAGCAGATCTATGCGGACCTGCGCAGAGAGCAGGATGCGCTGCGCGAGCAGGCGTCTGACAAGAAGGTCATCATCATTGTCTGCAGCAATGCCCCCTCCGAACTTGTGGTCAAGGCTGCAAAAGAGAATCCCGATATCCGCATTTTCCGGTTTTTCCTGGATTATGATCTTATGAAATTATGATAGAGAGCAGGAGGAAGAGAGAATGTATTTACCTATGCTTATCGGTATTTTCCTGATTGCCGGGATTGCGGCAGGCTACAGTGTCTATGACGGACGGAAGCAGAAAAAGCTGAGACTAGAAAAAGAAGCTGAGAACCAGAGGATTGTGGAAGAGACTCTGAAGGCTTATCAGGCAGAGAGTGCGCCGGCACCGATTGACACAGCCCAGGATACGGCCAATGAAGATCCAAGAGGGATACATATCGCGGATCTGGCAGAATATTCCCTGCGGCAGAACATGAATCCTTTTTTCCAGATCATGAAATACGCAGGACGCAACGGGGATTATAATGTTGCGGCAGTAGACAGCAATGACAATATTTATATCATTGAGACCGAGCAGGATCCCCAGTATGAGGATGAACTGACGCAGATCAAGGCTGATATTGCCCACTACCGGACCAGAATGCAGAAGAAGGCGGATAAGAGAAAGGCTTACGTATTTAATGTGACCAACCACCCTTCCGAGCAGCTTCGGGAGGAAGTGGAAGATAATCCGGACATGCGGATCTTCAATTACCGCATCAAGTTCCGCCCTTACAAATTCAATTAAGCACAAAAAAATAGAGCACAGGCCCTGGCGGTCTGTGCTCTTGTGTTGCGTAAGGATCATTATCTGTTAAGAATGAAATCATCCAGGTTGGGACGTACCTTCTCATTGTAAATGATGTCGGCCATGCAGCGGATGAACATGCGCTTGTTGGCTGCTTTCAGATCGGCCTCAGCGGTATCCGGCATCTTGCCGGCAATCCAGGACAACATTGATTCGCGAAGCTGGGAGCGGAGAGGCTCTTCTTGAAAATCCTCGGTCACGGCGTCTTCCCAGGCAGTGATTCTTGCTTTCAGCTCATCTGTGTATTCTTTTTTTATCTGATCCATGGTATAATCCTCCTTGCGGTCATCATTGGCAGCAGGACATTCTGTCTTGCTCCCTCTTCCTATTGTATAATGAAAATGGCCTGCGCGAAAGAGCAAATTTTGATTTTGGGGGATTATTTTATGCTGATCAAGAAAAACATTCACATCACTCCATACGGGCTGGACAGAACGCTTCATATCTATCTGCCCGATGATTATAAAAGCAGCGGGAAACGGTATCCGGTCATGTATATGTTTGACGGACACAACCTCTTCCGGGATGAGGACGCGACCTACGGCAAGTCCTGGGGGCTGGCAGATTATCTGGACAAGACCGGCAGAGACCTGATCATTGTAGGCCTGGAATGCAACCACGAGGGAAATAAACGTCTGGAAGAGTTCTGCCCTTATACCTTCCGGGACTTTGACAGAAAAAAGATCCACGGAACGGGCAAGATCCTGGTGGAATGGATGGCAGACGAATTAAAGCCTTTGATCGACCGGGAGCTTCCGACCCTTCCTGACCGGGAGCATACGGCAGTCGGCGGCAGCTCTATGGGAGGGCTGATGGCCTACTACAGTGTCGTTGCCAGGAATGATATCTTTTCCAAGGCGGCCTGCCTGTCAAGCTCTATTCCCTTCTGTTTCCGGGAGGTCAGAGCGGAGACGGTGCGAAAGGAGACCCTGCTGCCGGGAACCCGGGTTTTTCTCAGCTGGGGAAGTAAGGAATCCGGCCGCAAGCCGGGCCTGGTCCTCTATACCTGTGCCAATCTGGAACTGAATCATCTGCTGACCCAGAGAGGTGCTGTGACCTATCCGCTCCTTGTAGACGGAGGCGGGCACAGCGAGGCAGACTGGGAGAAACTGAATGACGTGTTTATTCCGTTTTTATTTGACTAAAGCATAAAAAGAGCCCCTGCAGGAGCGTCCTTTGAGAGGAAGCATTTCTGCAGGGGCTTTTGCTTTGCGGGTCAGACAGTCTGATCAGCCTTTGAGTGCCTTGAAGCGGCTGATCATCTGCGGTACAACTACATGCAGGTCTGCAACGATGCCGTAGTGGGCATACTTGAAGATGCCTGCATTGGGATCGGTGTTAACGGCAATGATCACGTCAGAATTCTTCATGCCGTTTACATGAGGAACTGCGCCGGAAATGCCGAATCCGATGTAGAGCTTGGGAGTAACGGTCTTGCCGGTGATGCCGATCTGACGGTCTTTCTCTACCCAGCCGGCCTCTACTGCTGCGCGGCTGGCGCCGACATTGCCGCCTACCAGGGCTGCCAGTTCATAGAGCTTGTCAAACTCTTCCTGTGATCCGCAGCCTTTACCTCCGGCGATAATGATCTCAGCATCTTCGATATTGGCCTGGGCAAGGGCCTCATCCGGTGTGTAGCCCAGGAACTGGGTCAGGAGAACAGAAGCAGGAACTTCAATCTCTTCTTTGATCAGCTCGCCGGCTGCTTTTCCCTTGCCTTCTTCCAGCTTGAAGATGCCGGTCTTGAAGGTGCCGATCTGCGGGTAGGTGGTAACATGGACATCTGCGTAAAGCTTGCCGTCATAGGAAGGGCGCAGCCAGGAAAGGCCTTCGCCGCTCTCGAGCGGTTTAACGTCTGTGCAGTCTACGGCGATGCCTGCGCTGCATCTGGCGGCTACAGAAGCGGAAATATCGCGGCCGAAGGGGGTCGCGCCGATCAGGAGGGCCATGGGCTGGTATTTCTCAATCAGCTTGCAGAGAACATAAGCGCTTGCCTCGAAGGCGGTCTTTGTCTCTACGGCGATCACCATATCTGCGCCGTTTGCATAGGCGGTATCTGCAGCGGCAGATGCGCCTTCTCCAATTACAACAGCGGCTGCTTTCTGGCCGGTCTGCGCGGCGAGGTCAGCAGCTTTCTGCATCAGCTCAAGGCTGACACGCTTAACGCCTGTCTCGGAAAGTTCAAATAATACCCAATAATTCTGATTGCTCATCGATATCCCTCCTT
>CAMMZE010000070.1 GCA_946529195.1 uncultured Lachnospiraceae bacterium | reverse complement strand
TGTACATCGAGGGCGGTCTTGGTAACGCTCTTGTAAACGCTATCGTATCCGTTGCAAACGGACAGACACTGCCGATTTTCGTATTCCTGTCTGCTTGCCTTGTAAACCTGTTCATTCCGTCTCAGGGTGGTCAGTTCACCGTTCAGGGTCCTCTGATCGTTGGTGCGGTAGAGAGAATCCAGGGTGCAAACCTTGTAAACTGCCTGAACGCATTCGTATACGGCGACGAGGCTACCAACCTGCTTCAGCCTCTGTATGTAATTCCTGCTCTTTCCGTAGTAGGTATGAAGCTGAAGGACGTTTGGGGATTCATGGCATTCATCTGCGTATTCTGGATCGTAATCGTTTGCCTTGGCCTGTACTTCATCCCGATGTTTATGTAAGGGTGAGGGACAATCCCATATTAAATACGTAATGTATTACGCATGATAAAGGCGCCGGAGAGCCTTGCGCTCCCGGCGTCTTATGTTTATAATAGTTGAAAAAGAAAAACTCTGACAGGAGGCATGAGATGCAGGCAAAGGTCACAGACGATATTTCCAAGGGATATGCTGAGGTGGCACCGATCGACGCACAGGGCAATATGGGAAAAGAACGATATATTGCGGTGGATCCGGAAACAAAGAGAAAGAAACGCGCAAAGCGCGGTGATATTGTGGAAATCAAAGAGATTAAAAGCGGAGAAGGAATCTCGAAAAGAATCTACTTTTACCTTATTCCGGTAGCGCTGACCCTGGTCGGCATCCTGGCGACAGGAAGCCTTGCCATACCGGAAAGGATTTTATCAGCTGTGATTCTTGGGGCTATGGGGTTTGTTGTGGCCTGGATCCTGAACCGTAAGGTCAGACTCAATAAACGTCAGGAGTACCGCATTGTCAGAATCGTGCAGAGATCAAAGGATATTATTCGCTAGGGGAGACAGGGGACGGTTCTCTGTCTCCCTCTTCTCAATCAAAAAAGAGACCCGAAAACCGGTTTCTACTGGTTTTCGGGTCTCTTTTTACATGAGGCTAGGGGAGACAGAGAACCGTCCCCTGTCTCCCTCCTACAGTGCTGCTTTGATTGCGGCGAGAAGTTCGTCGTATTCTTCAAAAGCGGGAAGCTCCGGATAATCTGCGATGATCTGGGGCGTGCTCTTGAAGAGGAAGCCGGCCTTGCTGGCCTTGATCATGCCAAGGTCATTAAAGCTGTCACCGGCAGCGATGGTGTCGTAACCGATAGACTGCAGAGCCTTGACAGTAGTCAGCTTGGACTGCTCAACACGCATCTTGAATCCGGTAATTTCGCCATCAGGAGCAACTTCAAGTGTGTTGCAGAAGATGGTCGGCCATCCCAGCTTTTTCATCAGCGGAGAGGCGAACTGCTCAAAGGTGTCGCTGAGGATGATGACCTGTGTGATGGAGCGGAGCTCGTCAAGAAACTCTTTGGCACCGGGCATGGGATCGATCTTTGCGATGGTCTCCTGAATCTCTTTTAATCCCAGACCATGCTCTTTTAAGATGCCGATTCTCCAGCGCATCAGCTTGTCATAATCAGGCTCATCGCGGGTGGTCCTTCGAAGTTCGGGAATCCCGCTTGCCTCGGAAAAAGCGATCCAGATCTCGGGAACCAGGACGCCTTCCATATCCAGACATACAATATTCATGGAAATCCTCCTTTACAGATCTTTCCCGGTCAGGAGCTTATAGGCCTGCAGGTATTTGTCGATGGTCTTGTCCACAATCTCCTGGGGCAGTGTCCAGTCGTGCTCGTTGGCCTTGAGCCAGTCGCGGGCGAACTGCTTGTCGAAGGAGGGCTGTCCGTGACCGGGCTCGTAGCCGTCAGCAGGCCAGAAACGGGAACTGTCGGGAGTGAGCATCTCGTCACCGATTACAAAATTGCCGTCCTCATCCAGACCGAACTCAAACTTGGTGTCTGCGATGATAATACCGCGCTCGAGCGCATAATCCGCACACTTCTTATAAAGAGCGAGGGTGTAGTCGCGAAGCTTTTCCGCGTACTCACGGCCTTTTCCGGGGAAGCGCGCTTCCAGATAGTCTACGCTCTGCTCGAAAGAAATATTTTCATCGTGATCACCGATCTCAGCCTTGGTAGAAGGGGTGTAGATTGCTTCGGGAAGTTTGTCGGACTCCTTCAGACCCTCGGGGAGTGTGATGCCGCATACGGTGCCGTCTTTTTCATAGCTGGCCCAGCCGCTGCCGGTGATGTAGCCGCGGACGATGCACTCGATCGGAAGCATGGTCAGCTTCTTGCAGAGCATGCTGTTTCCGGTGAAGCGGGGCTGGCGGAAAAACTCCGGCATATCATTCACGTCGGTGGAGATCATATGGTTGGGAATGATATCCTCTGTCATCTCAAACCAGAACTTGGACATCTGCGTGAGAACCTCACCTTTGCGGGATACCTGATTGTGAAGAATCACATCAAAACAGCTGATACGGTCTGTTGCTACCATGATCAGGCTGTCGCCATTGTCATAAATCTCACGTACCTTGCCTTCTTTGATCGGTTTCATTTCCTGAATGCTCATTGTTAAGTCCCTTTCCTTATATTAAGAGTGTATACATATTTTATGGGCTTATCATACTTGAAAAAAAAGAAAAAGTAAAGTGCTTATGCGCTTGTTTGGAGGGAAGAGGCTAAAATCAGAAAACTGTAGCGTTTTTTCTGTTGTAATGATATAATGAAGTATAAAATGTCACAATTATGTAAATTGTGAATATTTATTACAGGAGATGAAAGCATGTACCAGATCGTTACAGACAGTTCCTGGGATATGGGAGAGGAAAGAGCCCGGTCTTTGGGCGTTGCGGTAGTTCCGTTTTATGTCACCTATGATGGAGAGTCATTTCACAGAGAGGACAGCGATCAGACTGTCCGTGAGATGTATCAGTTCATGGTGGACAATCCCAAACAGTTCCCAAAGACTTCACAGCCCTCGGCACAGGAGTATCTGGAAACTTTCCGCAAGTATGCAGCAGAGGGAAAAGATATTGTCTGTTTTACTCTTTCAGCTAAGTTTACAGGTTCTTTTAATATTGCAAGCATCGAGGCTGAGACTGTGATGGAGGAGTATCCGGGTATTCGTATCCGGGTTATGGATTCCACGCTTGCAACGGTCATGCAGGGACTGATGATACAGGAGATGGTCCGCTTCCAGAGAAGCGGTGCCGATTTTGACGCTTTCTGCGAGAGAGCTATGCAGATTAAGGATACTGCGAGGATCTTTTTCACCGTCGGGAATCTGGATTACCTGGTTCATGGCGGCAGAGTAGGAAAAGCAGCAGGGATATCTGCAAATATTCTCAATCTCCGGCCGATGATCCTGATGACGCAGGGTGAACTCTTCCCGATGGGAATAGCCCGCGGCAGGAAGCAGTCTCTGAAGAAGGCGATGGAGAAAATCATCGAGTATGTATCAGAGAGTCCTTATGATCCGGACCATTTCGCATATATCGTCGGGTATGGGTATGACCGCGACGAAGGCGAAAAGCTCCGCGCGGATTTCCTCGTCAAACTGAAGGAGATCTGGCCGGACTATATCGAAAAACTTGAAGTGAATATCGGCCAGATCGGTGCAACGATCGGCGTCCATACCGGGCCCTGGCCGATCGGATTTGGCTTAATCGAGAGGTCTTTCTGACAAGATCTCAAAGCTTTTGCCCAGGTATATCATATTGGCGGCTGTTATGACAGCCATGCGGAGCAGGCTTTTTTCCTGCTGATTTCTCTCGGTAAATGCGGGCATGCTGCCGTGATGGTCAAAGACCTGCTGCAGCGCCTGCTCAAACTCATCACAAAAGTAGTTGTAGGCAGTAGAGATCGGATAACTCTGCTGCTGCATATCGATCAATATCCGGATATGATCCATGGAGAGAACCTGTTTCGCGGCAGCAATAAAGATAAGGTAGGCGATCTGATCCCTTCCGTACTGTTTGCGAACAGGGCGGGGGATCAGTTTTTGTTTTACATAATTGCTGATCATAGAGCCTGTGAGGCCGAGATTGCCAAGGGGCTCGTAATAATCAGAGATGTATTTGGAAGTTTGTTCCAGATACAGTCCGACATCAGGGATTGACTGATAACGGGGGAGATGGAAAGATGTAATGCATTGCAGGGTTTCCTGCGGTATGATCTGATCCACGAATGTACCTTCTTTCTATATCGGTTTCTTCACGTTTCTTACTTAATATTCTATTCCGATCCAACGAAAAAATCAATAAAAACCGTACATAAGTTTTTGAAAAACCCTTGACAACATTACAGATACGGGTTACTATTATATTGTGATAGGTTTTTGAAAAACCTGTTACAAGATAATAGAAGCCATCCGCGGGAGGCGGTAATCATATGTTATGGAATATTGTCGCTGATTCCAGTTGTGACCTGAAGTCATTACAGATTGCAGAGGGTACGCAGGGAATAAAGTATGACACAGTACCGTTTGTGATCACGGTAGGAGGAGAGGACTACGTAGATGACGAGAAGATCGATCTGAACAGTATGCTCAGTGGGATCGAGAAGGAGAAAACAGCTACTCACACATCCTGCCCTTCACCCGGATCCTGGCTGGAAATGTTTTCCAGAGAGGGCAATGTAATTGCAATCACCATATCAGGACAGCTATCCGGAAGCTTTAACAGTGCATGTGCTGCAGCTGAGATGCTCAGACATGATGAACCGGATAAGAAAATCGCAGTGATAGATTCCTATTCTGCCGGAGCTGGACTGGTGATGCTGGTGAACCGGATCACCGAGTGGATCGAAGAGGGAAAATCTTTCGAAGAAGTCGTTTTTATGGCGCATGAGATGGCAGAGAAAAAGCGGACGATTTTTGCTCTTTGCTCCTTCCATAATCTGATCAAAAATGGCAGAATGTCTCCAATTGCCGGATTCGCAGCACAGAAACTGAAATTCTGGGGAATCGGGATCGGAACAAAGCACGGAGAGATCAAGATCAAGGGCAAGGCGCGCGGGGCAAAGAAGATGCTTCAGGCGATCGTAACTGACATTCAGGAGTTTGGCAGTCCGATCCAGCGTGTTTATATCTGTCATTGTCAGAACCTGCAGATGGCGCAGCAGCTGAAGGAAGAGATCCTGGCGAGGTGGAAGAATGTGGTCATAGAAGTCCATGAGACCAGGGGCCTGTGCAGCTATTACGCAGAAAGGCATGGGTTGATCGTCTCATACTTATAAGAAGGAAAAGAAGGGATTGACATGAAAAATACCGTAAACCGGAGACTGAGTGCCGCAGCAGCCTGCGCGGGCGGCAGCGGTATATCCTATACGGAGCAGACTCATATTCAGAAAAGCTTTTATGTCAAGGAGCCTGGAAGCGCTCTGACACATCTGATCGGTTTTGTTTTTGCTGTACTTGCGACACCCTTTATGCTGCTTCATTACGCGGCTGAAGGTGCTGACATGGCAGCGATGGCAGGGGCAGCCATTTTTATGATGAGTATGGTCCTGCTGTATGCGGCCAGCACGAGCTATCACAGCTTTAATATTTCAGAAAGAGTCAATCTGCTTTTGAAAAAGGTAGATCATATGATGATCCCGGTTCTGATCGCAGGAACCTATACGCCGGTCTGCCTGTCAGTTCTGCTGGAAACGAGCGGAATCAGACTGCTGCTTATGGTCTGGAGTCTGGCAGCGGCGGCGATGCTCTTTAAAGTATTCTGGGTTAACTGCCCTAAGTGGGTATCCTCCATATTATATATCTCCATGGGGTGGGTATGCGTCATGTATCTGCCGCAGATCATCCCGGCAGTCGGCGGGGCAGGATTCTTCTGGCTCCTGGCCGGAGGCCTGATCTACACAGCAGGCGGCGTCATCTATGCCCTGAAATTCCCGGTATTTGGCGGAAAATACCCTAACTTTGGCACACACGAACTATTCCATGTATTTGTAATGGCAGGAAGCCTCTGCCACTTCATCGCAGTATACAGCTGCCTGGTATAACAGGCGGCCTGGAAGCAGGTTATCATCAAAAAGACCGGACGCGCACGTCCGGTCTTTTTGCATGAGGCTGAAGGAAGCGAAGCCCGCAGGGACCTGCCCGGGCAGGTCCCTGCGGGCAAGCGTACATAGAGTCTTTCATTTACTGACAGAATATGGTAAAATAAACATACATATGTTTTT
>CAMMZE010000069.1 GCA_946529195.1 uncultured Lachnospiraceae bacterium | reverse complement strand
GGCAGGTCTGCTGCCTCCTGCCCCGAATATATCTGTCCTGGCAACCTTCAGGTAGCCGGGGTCTTTCAGCGCTTTAAAGCCGGCAGAAAAACTCTCCGTCCGGATCGTTACCGTCAGGGAAACTTTCTGGTACTGGGCCGGCGGATAAAAGATCGACAGAAATCGTCTGACGATGGCCCGGTAGATATTGGCCTGGATGGGCGGCAGACGGTCAATGGATCCTGCCCCCTGGCCGGTCGGTATGATCGCATAATGGTCTGTGATCATCTTGTCATTGGTATACCTGGTAGACCCGATCTTCTTATAAGCATCCTGCGAAAGAACTTCTTTGGCAAAGTCGCCGAATGCAGGCAGCTGCTGCAGACCGGATATATTCTTTCCGATTTCCTTGGCCACCGCACTGGAAAGGACACGGGCGTCCGTTCTGGGATAGGTGACCATCCTTTTCTCATACAATTCCTGAACATTCTTCAGGGTCTCATCCGGACTGATCTTAAAAAGCCTGGAACAGTCATTCTGCAGCTCAGCCAGATTGTAGAGCAGGGGCGGATTCTTTTTCTCTGTCTTCCTGGAAACACTCTCGATCACGGCTTCCACAGGCTGGACTGCCTGCAGGTAATCGATCAGTTTCTGGGCATCTTCTTTTTTCTTAAAACCGTTATCCTTATAAAGAATGGGCTTGCCAAAGGCAACCGATCCTTCTGTTACCTTCCACTCTGCCGGGGTCTCTCTGCCATCAATATCAAGCAGGGAGATGACCCTGTAAAAAGGGGTTTTGACAAAATCCCGGATCTCCCGCTCCCTGCGCACGACCATGCCCAGAACGCAGGTCATGACTCTGCCTACAGAGACAGATGCAAAGCGCATCTTCAGGCCTGCGGCAAGCTGATTGCCATAGCGCAGGCTCAGGGCACGTGAGAAATTGATTCCCATCAGGTAATCGACCTTGGCCCTGAGATAAGCTGATGCCGCCAGATTATCATACTCTGCCAGCGGCTTTGCCTCCCGGATTCCCCTCTGGATCTCCTCCTCAGTCTGGGAATCGATCCACACTCTTCTTTTTTCTTTATCTTCGCTGACACCGGCCATCTGGTCGACCAGCCTGTATATATATTCTCCCTCACGTCCGGAGTCCGTGCACACATAGATACACCCGACATCCTCCCGGTTCAGGAGTCCTGAAACAATCGTAAATTGCTTTTTTACATCCTTAATGACTTCGTAGCGGAACTCTTCCGGCAGAAAGGGAATGGTATCAAATGACCATTTTTTCAGTTTGGGATCATAAGCCTCCGGATAACTCATACTTACCAGATGCCCCACGCACCAGGTAACGATGGTATCCTCTGACTCCATGTATCCGTCGGTTCCCCTGCCTGTCACATGCAGTACCCGCGCGAATTCTCTTGCAACACTGGGTTTCTCGGCAATAAAAAGATTCTTCATATCAGCTCAGCCATCACCCTCCTTTAAACAGACGATACTTAGTGCATCGTATCATTTATTCAAACATTATAGCATAGACGGTCCGATGGAATCAATTCAAATATACAGGCTCGCCCGCGGCTTTGCTTATCATATGAGTGACGCTTGCCAGCAGTAAACTGCCCGGGTACAGGACTTGCCTCCTCGTCATCGCTTCGCCGCCTTTTGCAGATGTATAAAAAAGAGACGGCGCGGAGGCCGTCTCTTTTATGGTTGTTTTGTTTTTGCTTATTTGTACAGGGGATACTTGGCTGTGAGGGTGGCTACGATTTTGGCAGCTTCTTCCTTGTTGGCCTCGAAGTCCTTGAGTACCAGGGCGATTGCTTCTGCAATCTGGTCCATATCCGCAGTGTCGAATCCTCTTGTTGTTGCGGCGGGTGTGCCGAGGCGCAGTCCGCTTGTTACGAAGGGTGACTGAGGATCGTTGGGAATGGTGTTTTTATTGCAGGTAATGTGTACTTCATCCAGCATCTTCTCTGCCGCCTTGCCGGTCAGGCCGAGGGCGCGCAGGTCAACCAGCATCAGATGGTTGTCTGTGCCGCGGGATACGATGTCGATTCCTCTGCTCATCAGGCCTTTGCACAGTGCCTGGGCATTGTCGATGATGTGCTGCTGATAGAGCTTGAAATCATCGCTGAGTGCCTCCTTAAATGCAACTGCCTTGCCGGCGATCACGTGCATGAGGGGACCGCCCTGTGTGCCGGGGAAGATCGCGGAGTTGAGCTTCTTATCGTAATCATTGGTGCCTGCCAGGATCAGACCGCCTCTGGGACCGCGCAGGGTCTTGTGGGTGGTGGTCGTCACTACATGGGCATAGGGAATGGGGCTCGGATGAAGTCCTGCTGCTACAAGACCTGCGATATGAGCCATGTCCACCATCAGAATAGCGCCGACCTGGTCAGCGATCTGACGGAAACGCTTGAAATCGATCTCTCTGCAGTAAGCGCTGGCTCCTGCAACGATCAGCTTGGGATTGCACTCTTTGGCGATGCGCTCTACTTCATCGTAATCAATGAAGCCGTCATCATTAACGCCATAGGGGACACATTTGAACACTTTACCGGAATAATTGGCCGGGCTTCCGTGCGTCAGATGTCCGCCGTGGTCAAGATTCATACCCATAAAGGTGTCACCGGGCTGCAGAAATGCCTGGAATACTGCCATGTTGGCCTGTGCGCCGGAATGGGGCTGCACATTGGCATAAGCTGCTCCGAAGAGTTCCTTTGCGCGGTCGCGCGCCAGATCTTCTACGATATCCACATACTGGCATCCGCCATAGTATCTCTTTCCCGGATAACCCTCTGCGTATTTGTTGGTCAGCGGGCTGCCCATAGCGGCCATAACCGCCTTGCTTACAAAATTCTCGGAAGCGATCAGCTCGATATTGGAGTTCTGTCTGCCGACTTCCAGTTGAATGGCCTCTGCGACCTGCGGATCCGCGGCCAGAACCTCATCAAATGAAAACATTTTTGTTTCCTCCCCTTGTGTGTAATCCTGAAAGGACTTAGTCCTTATATACTTTCTCGAAGCTGTGATACCCTTCCTCTTCGAGTTTTGCAATCTGCTGTTTCATGTTTTTGCGCATAGGCAGAATGGTCACATGACCGCCTGCTTCACGCAGCTGGCGCGCTCTTGCAAATGTCTCGAGTTTTTTGTCCATCGGCGCATTTTTGTCGATTAATATTGCTACAGAATTCTCAGCAACAGGTGTGCCGTTCTCCAGATGATCCTTGAGGATGGTAATGATCCTCTCAAATCCGATGGAGAAACCGCAGGCACTCACGTCCTGTCCGCAGAATCTGCCAATCATCTTGTCATAGCGGCCGCCGCCGGCGATTGAGAATGAATAGCCGTCGATGCCTGCCTCAAAGATGGTGCCGGTATAGTAGCCCATCCCGCGTACCAGGGTGGGATCAAATACCAGCTTTACATGCTCGGAGATCATCGCTCTGGCACCTGCCATGATTTCTTCCAGTCCCTGTACCACTGTTTCGGGGAGGTACTCCTCTCCGATTTGTGCACAGAAAGCGCGGCAGTCCATTTCTTGTCCCAGATCTGCATAGATGCTCAGATAGTTATCTACTGCTTCTTCCGCAAATCCGTTTTCAATCAGGTCTTTGCGAATGCCGTCCAGGCCGATCTTGTCAAATTTATCCAGGGAAATCAGAACCGCGGGGATATCCTCTTCGGTAAACCCTGCCTTCAGTGCTGCTCCTTTCAGGATCTGACGGTCATTGATATGAATGGTAAAATCCGTGATCCCGATCTCTGCGAAGATTCTGGAGAGCATATCCGAAGTCGCAGAAACCAGCTCGATCTCTGCCAGATTGGTGTCATCTCCCAGGATGTCGATATCACACTGCATGAACTGGCGGAAACGCCCTTTCTGCGGGTTGTCCGCTCTCCAGACATTTCCAATCTGCAGGGCCTTAAAAGGCACCGGCAGTTTTTCTTTATTATTGGCGTAGTAACGAGCCAGCGGGACAGTCAGATCATATCTGAGACCGTTGTCTGCAAACTCTTCCTTGCCGGCATCGATGGCCCTGCGGAGCTCCGCCCCTCTCTTCATTACCTTAAAGATCAGTTTTTCATTATCTCCGCCCTGCTTGGACGTAAGATTCTCGATATGCTCCATGACAGGCGTCTCAATCTCCATAAATCCATAAGACGCATACGTCGTTTTGATCAGGCTGAGAATATGCTCTCTGAGCCTCATGTCCGACGGCAGCATGTCGCACATGCCTTTTACAGGCGTTTTGACAAATTTCATTTTCTTCTACTCCTGCCTCATTTTACTTCAGTTGTTTATCATTCTAACGTATTATCATCGTTACCGCAAGAACTCTTTTGTTTTTCTTTTCATCCCTCTGCTGCAGATTTTTCTCTGATACAGAAGATACCAGGTCACCAGGACAGTCCCCTTGCACATGCTGGAAACGGAAATGGTCCACCAGATGGCATCCAGTCCGAAGGATGCACTCTGCAGGATCAGGATGACCGGAACTCTCATAAAGGTAAAGAAAATGCTCACCACGGACGGGGGCAAAGTCCTCCCCAATCCTGCAAAAGCACCGGAGGTGGTGATCTCAGCGCACATAAAAAGCTGAGATAAACCGATAATGGAAAGATACTGTACGCCGACCGGAATCACGTCCGGATCATTCAGGAACAGGCGAAAGACCGGTCCGGGCAATAATACCAGGAGCAGGGTGCAGGCTGTTCCCCAAACCAGAACGATGAGCATGATGCTCCGGTATCCTCCCCTGATTCTGTCTGCCTTACCTGCCCCGTAGTTCTGGGAGATAAAGGCATTGATAGCTGCCATAAAGCCATCTGCCGCCATCCAGGAGATGGACTCGATCTGGGTGCCGATCTTCTGGGCGGCTACCGGTCCGTCTCCGTATGCAGCCACAAAACGGGCTATGATCATAGAGCAGACCGAAAAGAGCATATCCTGCAGCGCCGCCGGAAATCCGATCCCGATGATCTGACGATAATAAGATGCAGGCCTTCTCCGAAGCAGATCCAGACCCTGAAAGATCTCATTTTTCCCGACGATCCTGCTCAGAAAGATCAGGAAGACCAGAATCTGCGAAACCACAGTGGCCAGTGCCGCACCGGCTGCCCCCAGCCCCGGAACCGGTCCCAGACCGAAGATCAGGAGAGGGTCCGCCGCCAGATTGATCAGGAGACCTGCGGTATTAATATAGAAGGGCGTCCTGCTGTCTCCGCAGACATTATAAGTGCAGGTAAAGGCCTGGTTGAGAAATGGAAAAATGACCATGCCGCAGGTAATGCGCAGGTAGATCAGGGCACTTCTGACTGCCTCTTCCCCTGACAGATGGAAAAATCCCACCAGATGGCCTGCCGCAAGATTCACGGCAATCCCGTAGAAAAGAGCCAGAAAGAAACTGAGCTGCAGCATGCTTCCCAGATACTCTTTGGCTTCCCGTTTATCTCCCGCGCCCAGGCTGTGACCGATCTTGACCTGTCCGCCGATGCGGGACATGAGGGAAAGGCCATTGGAAAACCAGACAAACATGCCGGAGACCCCAACGCCTGCAACAGCCGCACTGCCAACCCTGCCGATCCAGACCATGTCGATCAGGCTGTAGGCCGTCTGCACAAAAGAGGTCAGCATAATAGGAATGGCCAGCGCAAACAAGGTGCGCATGATCTTCCCGCTTAAAAAATCTACGGATCTTTCCATCTGATCCTTCCTCCTTTGTACATGCATAACGGGTAAATCGTAACATAGATTACCTATGCCTGCAATGTACAAAATCGGGATTTCAGAAATGGCAAAAGAGAAGTTTTTCAGTAATATGCTGAAAATGGCAGGAGACAGGGGACGGTTCTGTGTCCCCTTCGAAGGGGAGACACAGAACCGTCCCCTGTCTCCTTTTTCTCCTAGTCGCCCAGCAGATTGCGCAGGCTGTGAAGGCCGATTGCGATGGTTGAAGTATTATGCAAAAGGGATGATGTCGCCGGCTGCAGAAGACCGAGCACGCCAAGCAGGATGAGCATGGAATTAAATCCCATGATCAATCTGTAGTTGCGGTAGATCCTCTTCATCTGCAGATTGCTGATTTTCTTGAGCGTTACCAGGCAGTTCAGGTCGTCTGCCATGATAATGATATCTGCGATCTCCCGGGCGATTTCCGCACCGTCGCTGATGGCTATGCCGGCGTCTGCCGCAGACAGGGCCGGAGAATCGTTGATGCCGTCACCG
>CAMMZE010000068.1 GCA_946529195.1 uncultured Lachnospiraceae bacterium | reverse complement strand
AAGCCGCCGCAATTTCTTCCGTTTTCCTGTCAGGACAGTTTTTATTCCACATATCATGATTCCCCGGCACATAACAGACCCGGCATCCTGTATCCGTCTGCAGATCCTCCTGCAGGCTGCGCACTGCCCTGATGGTCCGGGCAGGCGTCTCGCTGACATCGCCCGCGATAACCAGCAGATCCAGGCTCTCCTGCCGGCATTTTGCGGCCAGCAGATCCATAACGGGATAAGCCTCATTGATGTCTATATGCAGGTCAGAGATCAAACCGATCCTCACGCTTCCTCGCTCCCTTCCTCCGGATCTTTTATCTTTTGCAGGATTTTCTCCTCTTTCAGGATCCTCTGCTCCCTTTTGCCCAGCATAAAACTGATCAGGCGGTCAAAATAGATCTTGATCAGCGCTGCGACAGGCACTGCAAGCAGCATTCCCAGCATCCCGCCGAATGCGCCGCCCACAAGGAGGGCTGCAACCACCAGCATGGGATGGACGCTGATGCTCTGTGCCAGGAGTCTGGGATTGATTACATTGCCGTCGATCGTCTGGATCACAAAGACCACGATCACGGCCAGGATCAGCTTCTGCAGATCAAAGTGGATCAGGCAGACGAGCACGACAGACAGATAGGCGATGACCGGTCCGACATAGGGAATCAGGTTGCCGATACCCGTCATCAGGCCGATGATCACCGCAAACGGAACCTTCACAAGCGACAGGGCCAGGGAAATCATGATGCACATGATGACCGCATCCATCAGCTGGCCCCGGATATATCCGGAAAAGACGCTGTCCGCATCGCTTATAAAACGATGCACAACTGCATATCCCTTCTTGCCTGTCAGGGCTTTGAGGACCCTGTCCCAGTAGCGCATGAGTCCTTTGGAATCCAGCATGAAATAGACGCCGAAGATCACGGCAAAGAGCAGGTTGGTCAGAAAACCGGGCAGTGAAGACAAAGATGCTGCCGCCTTCTCCCCGGCCGTCGCTGCCATCCCCTGCAGATTCTCAATCAGAGTCTCCAGTGCATCCTGCACATCCGCGGAACTGACATTGAGCTGACTGACCCAATTGCCGATCTGGGTCAGCATATTTTCAACAGAAGCAAAGAAGGTTGTCAGAAATTCCAGAATATCTTCTGTCTGGATGGTCCGAAGCTCTCTGCTGACGGCTGAGATCACAATAGAAAGCATGGCAAAAATGCCCACGGCGATCAAAAGCCAGGTAATGGCGACTGCCAGTGAATGCGCTGTCTTTTCCCGTTTCTGAAAAAAAGCCATCTTCAATAATCTTTTCTCAAAGAAAACGGCGACAGGATACAGAATATAGGCAAAGGCAAAGCCTGCCAGAAGCGGCTTTAAAATAATGCTCAGCCAGTGCAGTCCCTTAGCGGCTGCCGCGGCTGCGGTGCCTGCTCCGCCCATCAGTTTTGTCAGAATGACTATGATCAGAAAAGTTGCAATCACATACAGTGCAATCTGGGTCAGTCTGGGATCAACCCATTTTTTCAGGTTTTTCTTCATCCTATAACCACCTTGTCATAAGCTGTCCGGTAAAAATTTGCTTTCCTTATTATACAGAAAACTGCAGGAAGTGTGAAGACCTATTCACACTTCCTGCAGTCTCATTTTTGAACCTTTTCTTATACACGAAGCAAAAAACTGGAAAAAGGCGGCATGAAAAGCCCGCCGCTCAGATCGATTTCCTTCCCGGAAAGAAGATCCAGCCCGCTGCCGGCTCCCGCATCAAAATATGCCGTAAAAGGCTCCCCGTCCGCATTGACCGCTGCCAGGATCCGCTCCGATCCATCCGAAAGCCCTCTCTCCAGCACGCACTGGCGGTTGGTCAGAAGAAGGGACCGGAATGCTCCGTACTGGAGGGCCCTGCTTTCTTTCCAGGCAACGGCCAGTCTCTGGATATGATCTGTCAGCTCATTCCACTCCGGCCTTTCCACTGCCGGGCGAAGGGCCTGATCGCCCCAGGATTTGTCCCCTTTCATCCCCCACTCACTGCCGTAATAGATCATGGGGATGCCGGGCATGGCAAAGAGGATCGTATAGAGCAGGGGCAGATGGGCAGGCTCCCGCAGGATGCTGGCTGTCCTGGTCACATCGTGGTTGTCCGCGAAAGAAAGCAGATGCTGTCCCTGATACAAGGTCCAGGGCTCCGGGCCGAACTGCCGCTGCAGGGAATGGACGATTTCAAAGAGATTCATGCTGTTAAAGCTGGAATAGAGTCCCTTATAGCACTCATAATTGGTCACGCTGTGACACATTTCCTCATTCATGATCTGCTTGTAGTCTCCGTGCAGCATCTCGCCAAGCAGGAAAAAGTCTTCCTTGTGCTGACTGCATTCCCAGCGGAGTCTGCGCAGAAAATCGCGGTCCACCATATAGGCCACATCCAGACGGAGACCGTCGATCCCGAATTCATCGATCCAGCCATGCACGCTGTCCAACAGATAGCGGACAACTTCTTCATTTCTGAGATTGAGTTTTACCAGATCATAGTTGCCTTCCCATCCCTCATACCAGAGTCCGTCCCCGTAAGGGCTGTCCCCTTCAAAACTGAGATAAAACCAGTCGCGGTAACGGGAGTTCTCTCTATACTGCAAAACATCCTGAAAGGCAAAAAAGCCGCGGCCTGCGTGATTGAACACGCCATCTAAGATCACACGGATCCCTGCCTCATGCAGAGCGGTGCAGACCTGCCTGAAATCCTCATTGGTTCCCAGCCTGCAGTCGATTTTGCGGTAATCCCTTGTATTGTAGCCATGGGTATCTGACTCAAAAAGAGGGGAAAAATAAACCGCTCCGATGCCGAGTTTCTGTAAATGCGGGATCCACTCGATTGCTTTCAGGATCCGGTGTTCCTGTCTGCCGTCATTTTCAAAGGGCGCTCCAAATGCCCCCAGCGGGTAGATCTGATAAAAAACTGTCTCATATGCCCACAAAGTAATGATCTCCTCCAATACTAGTATTATTGCATTGTCTGCCTGATCAGCCGGATCACCGGCCGCAGGCCCTTGACGCTGTCTGCGCTGTCCCCCAGAGAGTAGATTTCTCCGGCAGTCATCACATATGCCGCATAGCCTGTCCCGCCGGAAGGGTCATCCCCTTCTGCGCCGCCTGCACATCCGGGCGAGCGAAGCCACCAGCTGCAGCCTCCGGTCTCTTCCTCCTGTCCGGCGCCGCGCGCAATGGCAAAGGGGGTCGGTTCGGCCACAGCGCCCAGCCCGCAGGGATCATACCATACGGCCTCTTTGACCCCAAATGGCATGTCTGCCTTCCCGTCCGGATCCTCGATCACGTGCCTTTGCGCACTTTCTCCCGCAGGTGTGAAATAGCGCAGGGCTTCTTCCATGCTCAGCAGGCTGACCCTGTCATAACAGGCCGGTCCTGCAGATGTCCCGTAATCGGGATTGTCTTCCGTCTGAACGGCTGCCTTTTTCAGCAGGATCCTCTCCTGGGAGGAAAAAGCAAACATGACAAAATCATGGTTGAGCCAATGCCGGAGGGCAGACCCTGCCCACTGCACCTGCGTCAGACCGTCCTGCCAGGGCACCGCGTCAATCACATATTCACTAACCGCCGTCAGCTCGCTTTCTGTCTTTTCCAGGACTCTCCAGAGGATCCGCCAGCCGGGATCTGTCTCATCCACAGCATAATAATTTCCAAAGGAAAAGGTATCTCCCACTTTTGCCAGAAAGATTTCTTCCTGCAGCCAGGCAAAGGCTTTCTGCCCGTCCAGCTCTGTCATGCCCTCTTCATAATAGAGACGGGCATAGGCAGAGCGGGCCTTCTGCTCGCCTCCTTCTCCGGCTTTCCGGAAGCAGGCGGCAGCCTTGGAGGCATTCTGCCCGACTCCCCGGCCATCCAGATACATTTCGCCGGCCTGCAGCCATGCCGCAGGCAGTCCCATTCTGGCTGCCTGGCGGAACTTGACAAAAGCCGCCCGCTCTCTCCGGGCTTTTTTATCATCCAGTCCGGCTTTCAGGATCTCCTCAGCCCGGGCAAGCAGGATCCGCCTTGCTTTCCCGTCCCCATGCTTTTCTTCATAGGTATTTGCCCAGGCGGCAGCCTCCTGATAATCCTCCTTCTGCATGCTGGCTTCAAAGAGTTCAAAAGAAGTGTCCTGCCCTGCGTCAAATGCCTTTTTCAGCCACTTGACTGCCGCATCTGTATCCTGCTCTGTTCCTTTCCCCAGCCGAGAAAGACGCCCGGTATGGGCGCAGGCTTTGGCATGGCCCAGCAAAGCTGCGAAGGAAAACCTTTCATAGGCCCGGTCATATTCTTTCTGCAGCTGCAAAGTCAGCGCCTCGGAATAGGCATCCTCTGCTATATGCTCCAAAAGTTCCTTTTTTGTGCTGCCGCTGTAAAATGTCCAGGCCTCTTCCTCGCAGGGAAGGGGGCTGATTTTCCCTTCAGCGGCATAGCGGGAAGCCAGATAAAACATGCCGTCCCGGTCTCCGGCCGCAGCGGCTCTCTGAAACAGAGCCTGCGCCGCCTCCTCATCACCTGCCTGCAGAGACCGCCTGCCGAGGACGATCAGGCCGGCCGGATCTCCGCTGTCAGCCGCAAGCTTGTACCAGCGAAGACTTTCCGCTTCATCAGCCGGGGCCAGGTCGCTGCCGGTCTCATAGATGCGGCCCAGGGCCAGAGCCGGACCGGTCTCCCCTTTTTCCGCGGCTTCTTCTATCTTTTTCATAACCGTATCAATCATGGAAGGCGCCTTGCTGCTGCCGTTTTCCATGGCTCTTCTGGCCCAGACAAGAGCCCCGGCCAGATCTGCATTCGTACCTTCTCCATCACGCAGGCAGACTGACAGATTGTACATGGCCGCTGCATTCCCTGCCTGTGCAGAGGTCTGATACCAGCTAAAGGCAGCTTCCCGGTCTGTTCTCACCCCTCTGCCCTCCATATAGGCATTGGCCAGATGATTGGCTGCGCGGGGACTTCCGGCATAAGCTGCTTTCTGGTACCAGCGGAAGGCCTCCACAGGATCTTCCCGGACTGCGCGCCCCCGGTCATAATACCAGGCCACCCGGTAGCAGGCCGGCGCATAGTCCTGATCCGCAGCCTTGCGGTACCAGTCCAGGGCCTGGCGGTAGTCTTTGATCAGGCCGCCCTTTCCTTCTTCACAGATCCGTGCCACCATATACTGGGCCTGGGGCATGCCGCGCATGGCCAGCCGCATGGCGATCCGGACAGCACTCTGGTGGTCTCCTTCCTCCAGTGCCTCTTTGGCCCGTCCGAATACTTCTTCATTTGACCTGACAGGCGCTTTCTTTCCTTCCGGGTAGTCCTCATCATCTGCCAGAATCCCCAGAAGGCGCATGCTTTCTGTATTGCCGCCTTCCGCAGCCATCTCATAACAGTGAATGGCTTCTCTGAGGTCTGCCGTGATCCCGGTTCCGTCCTCCAGCTGCTTGGCAATCAGGCACTGCTCTCCCGGTACTGCTATTTCTGCGGCTGTCCGGTACCAGCGTATGGCTTCTTCATGGTCCTGGCCCCGGATGATCTCACTGCTGATGGCATCGCCGATCATGGTCGCACCGACTACATCCCCTACATAAGGAAATGCATCACGGATCCGGCGCACAATGGCCGGACTGCCGCAAAAATAAGCCTCCTCAATAAGTTCATGTATCTCATAATCCTTTAAGTCAGCTTTTCTCTTCCAGCTCTGGCCTTCTTTTGCATTCGCATTCGCCTCGCTCTGCTCCGGTCCCTGGCCGGTAAAACAAGCACATGCCAGCATAAACATGGCCTGACGGTTCCCTCCGGAGGCGGCTTTCAGGTACCAGGATGCGGCGCTCAGTCCTTCCGGATCGGCAGTATTCCCGGCATCCAGCATCCATGCATAATGAAACTGTCCTTCCGGATTACCGTTCTGAGCAGCCAGCCTGAGCCATGCGAGTGCCTGCGGCCGGTCTGCCGGCAGGTTTTTCCCCAAAAGGAAGGATGTACCAACCGTCAGAATACTCTCTGTATCGCCTGCTTTGGTAAGTTCCTTCCGGATCTTCTCCATGCGGGAAGAATTTCCGGACTCATATACCTTTTTCACGCGTTCTTGCAGTTTCTCTGTATTGACAGAGTATTTTCTGTTTTTCTCCACTGCCATAACGAATGAATCCTCCTTCCGACAAACCTTTTTTCTATTCTATCACAGAAAAGAACATCGAGTCTGCAAAAATATACATTTCCACAGACTCGATGTTCTTTCA
>CAMMZE010000067.1 GCA_946529195.1 uncultured Lachnospiraceae bacterium | reverse complement strand
GGTGCATCTGGGCCAGCTCTCTTCCGAAACGTTCCCAGAAATCCGGTCTCCTCGCCGCAGATTGTACATACTGCATGAGCAAATAAACCTTGCCGCAGGAAGGATCTGTTCCGACCTTTATTACTTCCGGCACGGAGATTGTCTTTGTCCGGCGGATCGCCTCCAGGCCGTCTGCTTCCGCCTGAAAGAATTCCGGATCAGCCCCCATATGTTTTTTCATGAAAACAGAAGAACCATCGGACAATTCCAGAAGGTAAGCCTCATTAATATCTCCGCCCTGCACCGAATGAATGGCCGTTATATCCACTGTGCTGTCATATATCGTTTGTAATGCATTGAGAGGAGTTTCCGTTATAATCTTCATTGTATTAACACTGCCTTTCCAATCCCGCAAAACAATCGCGTGAAACATCCAGAACGATCCAGCTGTCCGCAGATACCCATTTATCTGTGATCCTTTATCATCATTACAGTAACTGCCGCAAGCAAAAGCAGTGATATCCATATTGTTCTGACATAGAGTACATTCGATAAAACACCGCCTGCCCCGGCTCCGATGGCAAAAATCAGAATAATACCAAAGAAATGAAGTGCCTTATTCAGGGAAGCCCGGTCTCTGTTTCTAAGGTATTGTGACAAACTCTCCGTTCCGCTTCTCAGATTTCCGATACACATAGTGCTGGCATATCCATAACCGTGTACCTTTCTGAATGACTGGACCTGCATGGCACATGTAAAAGAAACCATCATATTGGCAATAATATTGATATCCGTTGGCATAAGTCCGACAATGCCAAGCAGCACAATTTCAATCAACAGTACGAGCTGTCTCCAATGAACACCTTTGCTGCTTTTGAATCTGTTTTCGATTTGTTCTGTTATAAAGACTCCTGCGGCAAATGAAATCAAAGGAAGCATATAGTGGATTGCGCTGTTCCAGTTCCCCATCATAAAATTCTGGCTCATAAGAACAACATTTCCGGTTTGCGCATTTGCAAACACATTTCCTCTTACATTGTAAGTATATGCATCCTGCAAGCCGCCGGAAAAAGATAATATCGCACTCAGTCTGAAGCTTTCCGATGTCTGCATTTCAGCATCCTTTTCAAATATCATAACTGCTTTTTAATCCATCTTACAGATACGCTGTTCCCAATCCCGCAATCAGAGCTCCGAACAGGGCACCGATTACCATCGTTGCCACAATGCCTATAATGGCCCAGATAAGCGAGGCCCTGGCCCATCTCTGCTTGCTCAGATCAGGCTGGTCTGTCACCGACCAGACAATCAGCAGGATCAGCCCTACGAGCGGAATAGCAGCCAGGAAGGTATCCAGAACCCAGTGCCCCTGAGACTGTACATATTCCTGTTCTGGCTCTCTCTGCATGTAATCCGGTTCCGGCTGCTGCTGCTCTGACTGCCTTGCATATGGTTTGCTCTCTTCTCTTCGAGGCTGCGCAGAGAGTGGCGAACCACAGTTGGTGCAGTATTTGGCATGATCCCCGTTGTTTGTTCCACAATATCTGCAATATGCCATAGACTTATCCTCCTTTAAGCCATCTTATCCACTTCCATCATTTTTCTTGCCATTCTTTTATCTTTGAGCAGAGACCTGCCAATCCCAATCAGGTCTGCCTTTCCTTCCTTCAGCAGTGCAGCTGCGTCCTCATATTTTCGGATTCCCCCTGTCAGAAGCACCGGAATGCTGACCGCGCTTTTTGCTGCCTCGGACAGTTCCGCAAACCATCCCGGCTCCTCGCAGCCCGGTCTGATATAAAAGCAGAGTCCTCCGGAGATGCTGATCATGTCCGCTCCTGCCTCCTCCAGAATCCGGCAGGCCTGCGGCACTTCTGAAATGTCTGCACCTCCCTCGGTATAGTCACTTGCGCCAAGGCGGATTGACAGGAGAAAATCCTCTCCTGCTCTCCGGCGGATTTCACGCAGAATCTCGACCTGTAGCCTGGTCCTTCCTTCCAGCGTATCTCCTGTATAGTCATCCTTTCTGCGATTGGTCAGTGGCGAATAAAAAGTGTCCAGAAGATAGCCGTGGGCACTATGGATTTCCGCACCGTCAAAACCTGCCTGCTGCGCTCGCAGAGCGGCACTGATAAAAGCCTCTCTCAGCTGCCCGATTTCTTCCAGGCTCAGCTGACGCGGAAGCGGCAGACCGTTTCGGATGGCATTGGTGTTGTGCGGGTTAAAAACAGGACTGGGACCGATCAGAGGGATGCTCTGGTCAAAAGGCCGGAAGGCGCTTCCCGCATGACTGATCTGCAGGATAACCGGCGTCCGGTTTGCATGAATGGCGTCCGCCAGCCGGGCCAGACCCGGGATGACCGAATCATCCGCTGCAGAGAGCTGGTTTTTGCTGGCCTTCCCTTCCGGGCAGATAAAACAGTGCTCGACCGTGACAAGCCCCAGGCATTGACCTGCGCTCCGCTTCACGTAATGACTGATCAGGAGGTCTGTGACATAGCCGCCATCCGAAAACCCGGTTGCCATAGGCGGCATGACCAGCCTGCTGCCAAGTTCAAACTTACCGGCTCTGATTGGTTTCCTCAAGATTCCCATCTGTTTTCTCTCTCCTGATTCCTCTTTCTATATGGTTTCACAGTTTTCTGAAACGAATCTCTTTTACATAATAAGAAAAGGCTGATGGGATGGAATACTTGTCCCTCATCTCCTCCTCTGACGCCAGAAAGAGGTCCGTCTTTTCCTTTTTTTCCGGAACCGGCTGCCACTCATCCGCGCGGACCTCGTAACCTGTCATATGCCATTCCCGGTGGGTAAAGATGTGTTTTGCTTCCGGCAGGGCCCGAATCTGCAGGGCGGAAAAACCCAGGCTCTTCACATGGTCTGCCGCTTCCTCTGCAGTCAGCTTACCAGCTGTATTCGGAAACTCATAAAGACCCGCCAGGAGCCCTTTTTCCGGCCGTTTGGCCAGGGCCAGCATATCTGCATAGTAGATCAGGAAAACGGTCTTTTCCTCGATCTTACGGGCCTTCTTAGGAGCCGCCATCGGATATACGGTCTCCATACTTTGCGCATGAGCCTGACACAAGTCTGCCCAGGGACAGGCCTCACAATGAGGCGCTCCGTTTGGCAGACAGACGGTCGCTCCCAGGTCCATCAGGGCCTGATTGTAGTCGCCCGGTCTCTCTTCCGGAAAAGTCTCCATGAAAAAGGCTTCAGCCGCCTTTCTGGCCTGCGGTGTTTTGATATCGTGCTCATAGGCTTTTCTGCGGGCAAAAATGCGGAGCAGGTTGCCGTCGATCGCCGGGATCCGCTCACCAAAAGCGATAGATGCAATGGCTGCCCCTGTGTAGGGACCGATGCCGGCAATCTTCTGCAGTTCTCTGGAAGTATGCGGCATCTGACCGCCGTATTCCTCCATGATCTGCTGTGCGGCTTTATGAAGATTGCGGACCCGGCTGTAGTAGCCCAGCCCTTCCCAGAGTTTGAGATAAGTATCCTCTTCTGCCTCTGCCAGACTTTTGATATCCGGCAAGGCGGCCAGGAAACGGTCATAGTAGCCTTTTACGGCCTCCACCCGGGTCTGCTGCAGCATAATCTCAGAGATCCAGACATGGTAGGGCGTCGGATCCTCTCTCCAGGGCAGAATGCGCCGGTTCTCATCATACCACTGCAAAAGGGACTCCTGTTCTCTGTTCCCTTCCATTATGCGTCACCATCCGGTTCCTGCCCCTGTGCAGCGGCAATGTTTTCCGTTCCCTTTTCCTGCGAGGCAGCAAGGCCTTCCAGGCCTACCACATGCATATGCGGGTAAGCCATATCCAGATCCGGCTCCTCTTTAAAGCGCCTGATCAGAGTTCTGCGGATATCGCTGCAGACAACGAAATTCTCCTCTACCGTTTTGGTGATGACGGTTGCCCGCAAAAGAATTCCGGAATCCTCCAGGTCCCACACCAGGACCGGAACCGGATCCGTGATCCCCCGCCTTCGTCTCTCCTCTGCCACAGAAGGATGCTCCTGCACAACCTGCCGCAGCAGCGCAACTGCCTTTTCCAGATCCGACTCATAGGTGATGGAGATATCCAGAAAAGCGGAATTGGAGGCTTCGTTATCGATGTAGGTGTTCTCAATCACGCAGGTGTCCATCTTGCTGTTGGGCACGATGACGCGTGAAGAATCCAGAATATTGATGATCACCGTATGGCGCAGGGAAATGGCATCGATATAGCCGGTGATGGAAAGTCCGTCCACCGTAATTCTCACCCGGTCCCCGATGTTAAAAGGCTGGAAGAGGGAGATCAGGAATCCGTGGATGATATTGGATATCCCCTCCTGAAAAATAAAGCCTAAAACAGCCACAATCAGAGAGGAGGACATAAAGAGCTGGGATCCCAGGCCTGTAAAGAGTCCGAATGCATTAAAAATCCGGATGCCTCCTATGATCACAACCAGTGCCTTTAAGATGCCGCCGATAAAGGATGGGAGCAGATTTCCCGCCCCTTTCTCCCGATATCTTTTCAGTCCCCGGTTGATCAGCTTCCAGAGGATCAGCATCACAAGCAGAGTGACTGCAGCTTTGAAAAACGGAGAAACGATGATTCCCTCGATTTCCTGCCAGGAAAGCTTTGCTGCCTCCTCTGCTGCTGTCTCTGCCTTTGCTGCTGCAAAAGCGAACATGAATCTGTTGATATTCAGCATGGCTTTATGCTCCTGTCATAATCTGTTTTGTATAGGTCAGCACGGCATCCAGACCGCCGGGATTGGTATACTGGTGATCCGCCCCTTCTGCCCAGAAAACGGGAATCTTGTTTCGCGCGGCATAATTCCTGACATCCGCAGGCGGTACGATCTCATCCGCGTCCCCCTGGATGATGGAAAACTTATCCGGCCTGCAAAGCTGCATTTCAGCCACCGGATATCGGAGCAGGCTCTCATAGTAGGCCTTTCCCAGAATCAGGGGATTGTCTCCGAAGCCGAAATTGAGCTTCTCCCCGGCCAGGTAAGCCGCTCTCTGTTCTTCATTCATGAAATGCATGATGATATCGGCCATCCGGACTGCCGGAGACCGGAGGATGATTTTTTCAAAGTCTTCCGGATGCTTCTGATGGTATACTGCCGCCATAAAACCACCAAAGCTGGTGGCAAAACAGGAAAGCTTTCTCCCCGGATACAGTTCCTTTAAATGGCTGACTGCATCCTCCATGTCTGCCAGACAGTTTTCTACAGTCAGCATATCTCCGGACGCGTCGCTGTTGCCGTGAGCCGGCCAGGTAAAGGAAAATGTCCCGATTCCCAGCTTCTTCATCTCCATAGCGATTTTCTCCACGACTGTCGAAAAAGCTCCGCCGCCGAAACCCCGTACGCAAAGAAGCAGCTCTTTATCACTATCTTCGATCCAGGACAGGCAGGAAATGTGGTATCCCCTGTCCGTATCCAGTTTTTTCTCTCTATATATACTCATATGAACTCCTTCTATCAAAGCCCTCTGATGATATTCAGATAGTCCTGCCTCTGATCCACTACCGCACAAATAATCACTCTGTGCTCTTCCTCATCTATTTTATAAAATACCAGATCCTTTTCCAGAATCAGAACTTTATACCCTTTTCGTCTTAAGAGAGGATATCTTGGCTCTGTTCCGATATAAGGGTCATCGCCCAGCAGCATTACAGCCTGCTCGATCTCATCCAGTTTTTTCAGGGCTGTCACATTTCCAAAACTTTGTGCAATATACAGGATGATTTTCCTGATTCCGGCATCTGCCGTATCAGTCCGGACAATCTGATATTTCATGATCATCCCTCCTGCAGCATACTGCGCAGATCCTGGAATGTCTCGCGGGCAGGTGCCACCCGGCCGTTTCTGATATCGTCCTCTGCCTCTGCAAGAAGCTCAAGGAGCTCAATCCGTGACTTCATATTTTTATATTCTTCAAAGGATAAGGACACGGTATCTCCCCGGCCGTTTACTGTAATGATCACTGCTGTTCTCTCCTCCCTGCATTGCCTGGAGATCTCACTGTAATGATTTCTCAGGTCTGCAGAAGGTCTGATTGTTTCCTGTAATGTCGGCATCTGCTTCACTCCCTTCTTGTAGATAGCCAAATTATATCATGATATGCCTATTATATTCAAGTTTTTTCAGACCCAAAAGCCCCCGGCAGCCAGTTTCTCCTGACTGTCGGAGGCTTGATGGATTTTATGATTTTTACAGTTCGCAGGTTCCTACGGTTCTGGGGAAGGGCAGCACGTCTCTGATGTTGCCCAT
>CAMMZE010000066.1 GCA_946529195.1 uncultured Lachnospiraceae bacterium | reverse complement strand
GAGATAAAAGTGTACTGACGAGCTAGACCTGAAATATAAGGAGGGAGCTTTATGGGTAATAGCAGAAAGAGGAGAAGACACAGGAGGACAGGCCCTGCCGGGATATTTGGCAGAGTGCTGAGCAGTGTCCTGCTTCTGGAATCAGCCGCACTTGCGGGACTGCTTTATTATTCCGGCATTGTGCCGGAAAAGCTTCTGATTCTCCTGGCGATCGTTCTTCTGGCAGTCACAGTGATCGTATTTATCATGACCCGCAATGGGGAGAGCAGACTGCGCTATGTGATCGGACTCCTGATCGGTTTTCTCATGATCGCAGTTCTTACGATCGGCGGATTTTATCTCTTCAGGACCATGAAGACGGCCAGAAATATCACCACTCTGAAAGAGGAAGTCACCACGGTTGGCGTGTATGTGAAGGCCGGAAATGAAGACAGCTTTGATGTGAAAAACACCGAGTATCATTACGGAATCCTGACAGCCCTTGACAGGGAGAATACGGACAGCGCAATCGTGCAGATCCGTGACGAGTATGCAGTGCCGGTCATGACCAGAGAATATCCGACTCTGTCTGATCTGGTGGAGGCTGTGGAGACGGATGAAGTCGATGCCGTTATCATGAACAGCGCCTACATCGATGTGCTGGAGGAGATGGACGGTTTTACAGACATCCGGGACAGGATCAAAGAAGTGCTGATGCTTACCATTACCAGCAAGGTCGACGCGGATGCCAGAAAGCCGTATAAGGACGGAAATACGTTTGCCTTATATATCAGCGGTATCGATACCCGGTCTGAGGAGCTGCTGGCAAAGAGCAGGAGCGATGTTAATATTCTTGCCATCGTGAATACCAAATCTCATCAGGTTCTTCTGCTGTCGACTCCCAGAGATTACTATGTACCTCTGTCGATTTCAGGCGGGGAAAGAGATAAGCTGACACATGCCGGTATCTACGGGGTCCAGGTCAGCATGGATACGCTGGGGATGCTTTACGATATCGATGTGGATTACAATTTCAGAGTGAATTTTACCGGCTTTAAGAAGGTGATTGATGCACTGGATGGTATTACTGTGGTTTCTGAGAGGAGTTTCCAGTCGGGTGACTACAGTTTCACAGAAGGCGAAAACTACTTATACGGTGATGCGGCTCTGTCTTTCTGCAGAGAAAGACATGCGTTTGAAGACGGAGATAACCAGCGAGGCCGTAACCAGATGGCTGTGGTTCGCGGCGTCATCAATAAGATGCTTTCCACGGATATGCTGCTCCATTACAATGATGTTCTGGATGCTGTAGAGGGCAGCTTTGAGCTGACAATCCCCTATGAAACGCTCAGCAAGCTGGTGAAAGAGCAGCTGGAAAGTCCGGCCAGATGGAATATCGTTTCCTACAGCGTGACCGGTACAGGAGCAGAAAAAGTGCCTTATTCCATGAGTCAGACTGCTTATGTTATGATTCCGGATGAGGACAGCGTTGCAAAAGCCAGAGATCTGATCCAGCAGGTATATGCCGGCGCAACAATCAAAAAGTAAAAAACAATAGAAAGTCAGATTTGCAGAATGATAGACAGCGAAAAGAAAAGAAAATCGCTTACAAGATCCATGCAGTACATTCTGGGCATGCGGCCGGTCCTGAACCGGGATGCCCTGTTTGCGGACGGCAGCGACCTTTACCGGAAGTTCACAAAGACGGAATCCGGTTATAAGGTCAGGCTCCGGATGCGGACGGGACGCGCCAATGCCTGGGAAGTCCGTGTGGTCACAGATAAAGGAAATTATCCCATGAAGCGCTGCGGTTCTGATAAGCTCTTTGACTACTATGAAGCAGAGCTTGACTGGCCGGAGTGCGGAGACAGCTATTATTATGAAGTGTGCAGCGGCAAAACGTCTGCAATCTATAACAAGAACGGGGCAGGAGATGCCGCCTCAGCAGCCGGTAATTTCCGACTGATGCCGGAGTTTGACACTCCGGAATGGGCAAAGGGAGCGGTTATGTATCAGATTTTTGTGGACCGCTTTGCCAATGGTGACCCGTCGAATGATGTGGTAGACGGAGAGTATTATTACATCAAACAGAGAGCATGGCATGAAAGTGACTGGTTCTTTGGTCCTTATGCTCATGACGTCTGTCATTTTTACGGAGGAGACCTGCAGGGGGTTCTGGACAAACTGGATTATCTGCAGGATCTGGGAGTGGAGGTCCTTTACCTCAATCCGGTTTTTGTGTCTCCTTCCAATCACAAGTATGATACACAGGATTATGATCATATCGATCCCCATTACGGAAAGATCATCCGGGATGAGGGGCAGCAGCTGGACTGGAATGATACAGACAACAGCCATGCTTCCCGCTATATTTCCAGGACGACAGATCCGGTCAATCTGGAGGCCAGCAATGCATTTTTTGCAGATTTTGTAAAAGAAGTGCATGCACGCGGGATGCGGGTCATCTTAGACGGTGTATTTAACCACTGCGGATCCTTTAATAAATGGCTGGATCGCGAGAGGATCTATGAGTGCAGCGTGGGGTATGAGCCCGGGGCTTATGTCTCCAAGACCAGCCCTTATCATGATTACTTTCATTTCCGCGGCGGCAGATGGCCTTATAATGAGAATTATGAAGGCTGGTGGGGGCACGCGACCCTCCCTAAGCTCAATTATGAGATGTCTGAGAAACTCTGCAGTGAGATCATGCGGGTCGCGAAAAAATGGGTTTCCCCGCCTTATAATGTGGATGGGTGGAGACTGGATGTCGCTGCTGATCTGGGCTATTCCAGAGATTTTAATCATGCCTTCTGGAAAAGATTCCGCAAAGAAGTCAAGACAGCCAATCCGGAAGCTGTCATTCTGGCAGAAAACTATGCCGATTCTTCTGAATGGCTGCAGGGAGACCAGTGGGATACAATCATGAACTATGAGGCTTTCATGGAGCCTGTCACCTGGTTCCTGACCGGAATGGAAAAGCACAGTGATTTCTGCAGAGATGATCTTTATTGTAATTACGATGCTTTTTGCCAGGCAATGACAGAGAATATGGCCAAATTCAGCCAGCCTTCCCTTCTGTCAGCCATGAATGAGCTTTCCAATCATGACCATTCCCGTTTCCTGACCAGAACCAACCATCAGGTCGGCAGACTGGCATCCGCCGGTGCCGGAGCGGCAGAAGAAGGGATCTGTCCTGCAGTGATGCGAGAAGCTGTCATGATTCAGATGACATGGCCCGGTGCGCCGACGATCTATTACGGGGATGAGGCGGGACTTTGCGGATGGACTGATCCTGACAACAGACGGACCTATCCCTGGGGACGTGAAGACCAGGAGATGCTGCAATTTCACAGGGAAGCGATTCGGATGCATCGGGAAAGCAAGGCTCTTCGTACCGGTTCTTTCAAGATGCTGGGAGGATCTTACGGCATCCTGACATACGGACGCTTTGACGCCTGTGAGCATTATGTCATTGCAGTCAATAATAATCAGGAGAAGGCACAGATCAGCATTCCGGTGTGGCAGGTCGGCATCACCGATGATATGGAACTGATCCAGGTGCTGATGAGCAACGAATCTGCTTTTACAACAGAAAATAAGAAAATGCGGGCAAAAGACGGGTTCCTGAAACTGGAACTGCCCAAAACTTCAGCTATTGCGATCAGAACAGTCTGAGCGCGGCTGACGTAAAAAAGGAGTGTTTGAATTGTCAACTTTGTGGAAATGGCAGGAAATCGTCATCGGCATGCTGATGGTTGTACTGGGAGTTGTTTTTCTCATGCTGCCCGGACTTAAGATGACCTCGGAGCTGCTTGCGCAGGCAGCGGCAGCTGTGATGGCAGCAGCCGGACTGATTTTTGTTATCGTATATTTCGTGCGGCGCAGATCCAGTTTCATCGGTTATGATCTGGTGAAGGCAGCAGTCCTGATTGCTGCAGGGGTTTATACTTACCTGAATCTGAAGGCAGTCGCAGCCATCATTCCCATGGCCCTTGGCATGATCGTTCTGATTAGCGGCATTCTGCTGGTCCAGAGAAGCATCGATCTCAGGCATTTCGGAGGAAGCTCATGGATCTTGTTTCTGATCATTGCCCTGCTCAGTATCATTGCAGCGGCATTGTCTATCCTGAATCCTTTTTCTGCTGAAATATGGCTGACCAGGCTTATTTCAGGAGGACTGATCTTCACCGGCGCTTTTATGGTGATTTCCGCTTTTGTAGTCGGACACCGTGTTTCCAGATATGCGGCAGAGCGCGGGGAGAAGGAGACAGACACAGACTCTATCTATGACGGCTACGGACAGGAGCAGCTGTTCAGACCGGAGCAGCCTGCATACACACAGGAAGAGCCGGTATATGAGCCCCAGCAGTCCCAGAACCAGGTTCCGGAGGAAACGGAGATCCCGGAAGAAACAGATCTTCCCGATGAAAGTGCAGGAAAAGGCCTGCGCGGATTCTTCAAGAGAAATAAATCGTAATCGCTAAGGCAGGAGGAGAGTATATTATGGCAAGCAATATTTTTGGAATCATTCTTGCGGGCGGCAAGGGAACCCGCATGGGGAATGCGGAGAGACCCAAGCAGTTTCTGGAGATCGGCGGAAAGCCTATCATCGTGCATACTGTGGAGAAGTTCGCGGTCTATCCGGATTTTGAGAAGGTCATCGTTCTCTGCCCCAAAGCATGGGTGGAGCACACCAAGGATCTGATCAGAAGAAATATTCCCATGCAGGAACGGATTGCTGTAATTGAAGGCGGAGCTTCCCGCAATGAGACTCTGATGAATGCGATCCGCTATATTGAGGAGAATTATACCCTGGATGAGGATACCATTATCGTGACCCATGACTCGGTACGTCCTTTTGTAACCAGACGCATGATCGAGGAAAATATTGAGGCGACCAGGAAGTATGGCGCATGCGATACGGTGATCCCGGCGACCGACACGATCGTGGAGAGCCAGAACCACCAGGTGATTTCACAGATCCCGGACCGTTCGACGCTGTATCAGGGACAGACGCCGCAGACCTTCCATGCCCTGAAGCTGAAACGGATCTATGAATCATTGACAGAGGATGAGAAGGCGATTCTGACTGATGCCTGCAAGATCCTGGTGATCAAGGGAGAGCCGGTGCATCTCGTCGAGGGGGATGCCTCTAATATTAAGATTACATATCCTGCGGATATCCGGATGGCGGAAACTCTGATTGGGGGAAAATAAATGCTGAATAAGGTTTACCAGCTGGTGCGTCCGCGCCAGTTTGAGATCGTATATAAAAATATTGATCTGGATGACAGACATGTGCTGGTACATCCTACACACCTTTCCATCTGCAATGCGGACCAGAGATACTATCAGGGCCTGCGTGCGGAGGAGGTGCTGCGCAAAAAGCTTCCCATGGCCCTGATCCATGAGGCCATCGGCGAGGTGATCTATGATCCGACCGGGACCTTCGAGAGAGGGGCTAAGGTAGTCATGATCCCCAACACTCCGGTCGAGACAGACCCGATCGTGGCGGAGAATTATCTGCGCAGCAGCAAGTTCCGCGGGAGCGGGTTTGACGGATTCATGCAGGAATTTGTCAGCATGGAGCCGGACAGGCTGGTCAGACTTCCGGAAGGGATCAACCCGGTTGTGGCGGCCTTCACGGAGATCGTCAGTGTCAGCTATCATGTGATATCCAGATTTGATCGCTTTTCGCATGCGAGAAGAGACGTGATCGGCGTATGGGGTGACGGTAATCTGGGATATATTACCGCACTGCTTCTGCGCAACCGCTTTCCTGACACGCAGATCTATGTATTCGGCATCAATGAGATGAAGCTGAATGATTTTACCTTTGCAGACAGAGTCTATCTGGTCAATGATGTGCCGGAGGATCTGGCCATTGATCATGCCTTTGAGTGTGTAGGCGGCGGAGCAGCTTCCAAGGCCATCAACCAGGCAATCGATCTCATCCGTCCGGAGGGGACGATCGCATTCATGGGCGTGTCGGAGGATCTGGCACCGCTCAACACGCGGATGATTCTGGAAAAAGGACTCCGCTGCTATGGCAGCAGCCGGAGCGGGAGACAGGATTTTGTTGATTTGATTGAACTGTACAAGAACAAGCCAGAAATCGTAAACCATCTGGAAAAAATCGTCGGTGTCCAGCAGGAAGTACATAGGATTCCAGACATCGTGAAGGCCTTTGAGATGGATATTCACAAAATCATGGGCAAGACAATCATGGAGTGGGATCAGTAAGGAGACAGACATGAGTGAGATGTTACAAGTTAGTGTCTTAGTGTACACATTGGAGTATCCCGAGAGAACAGAACGTTGTGTAGAGTCC
>CAMMZE010000065.1 GCA_946529195.1 uncultured Lachnospiraceae bacterium | reverse complement strand
CTGTGTCCGTCCTCCACCAGGACATTCTCAAAATCCAGTCCCAGACGAAGGGCAGGCGTATTGAATATATCCATGTGAAGCTTTTTATCGCGAATCCGGTAAGGAAGCTCCTTTCCCAGCAGATGCTGGGGAATTCTTTTCAAAGCATTTCTGGTATCTCCCTCAAAAAGGCTGCAGAACTGATCATATGCTGCCTGTTCCTGTTCGATCCCCTGCCTGCGCAGAATATCCTCCCGGAGCAGGGCTGCTTCAATCAGATCCCGCTCTTCCTGGCCGGAAAAAGTGCCAAGCTGCCTGATGAGCGCCAGAGTCTCCTCCCTTAGCTTATACCCTTCCGCAGACTTTAGAAAACGCTCTCCAAGTGCATGCAGGGCGTCATCTCCCTCTGCTTTCAGATACGAAAATTCTCTGTAAAGATCAGCAAGGATCTCCTGGTCCGGACTATAGCTAAGCATCGCGGTTCCTCCTCATTCACTGATAAAGTCCGCACAGGTCTGCAGCCATTCTGACTGCAAGAGTAGGCAGACCCACTACATTATTGTAATCTCCGTGAATCTCTTTTACAAAGTAAAAACCTTTTCCCTGTATAGCGTAAGCGCCTGCTTTGTCCGCAGGCTCTCCGCTTTTAATATAAGCTTCGATTTCCCGGACTGACGCCTCATACATGGTGACGTCAGTGCAGACTGCAAAAGTCTGCGACTTCCTCTGCCCCGGCAGTCCCTGCAGAATCGTCACTCCGGTATAGACCTGGTGGGTCCGTCCCTGCAGTCTGCTCAGCATCCTGAATGCATCCGCTTCATCAGCCGGTTTTCCCAGAATCATATCATCACAGGCTACTACGGTATCTGCAGCCAGGATGATGCATTCCCCTTCTGCAAGCGGATCAATGCTCAGGGCTTTGCGCCTGGACAGCTCCTTTACCGTCTCCTCTGGGCTTTTCCCGGAAATCTCTTCCGAGGCATCACTTACCATGATCTCAAATTCCAGCCCAGCCTCTTCAAGAAGCATTCGTCTTCTGGGAGAACCGGAAGCAAGTATCAGTCTTTTCATCTTCCCATTTCTCCAAAATAAGCCATTGCCGCTTCCTGATCTTTTCTCACCTGCTCGCGCAGTTTTTCAAGCGATTCAAATTTGATCTCACCCCGAAGGCGGGAATAAAGGTTGACACTGATCTCTTTTTCATAGAGATTCCCGCTGTACTGCAAGATAAAAGTCTCAATCCTGCGGTCCAGCTTGTCCCCGATGGTGGGATTGCAGCCGATATTCGTCAGGGACTTGAGAACCTGCCCTGTTTCGGGAAGAATCGTTTCTGAAATATAGACCCCGTCCGGCGGCAGCAGCTTGTCATCGCAGGGGACCAGATTTGCAGTCGGCATCTCCACGCTGCGGCCATTTCCATACCCTTTTACCACCTTGCCGGTCACAGAATAGGGACGGCCCAGCAGATCGCGTGCTCTTTCCATATCTCCGGCCTCGATCATGCTGCGGATCAATGTAGCGCTGATCTCTTCGCCATCCTCTGTGCAAAGCTTTTCACAACTGTCAATCATGCAGCCGTATTCGTCCTGATGTTCTTTCAGAAAACGGACGTCTCCGCTCCGCTTGTAGCCAAAATGGAAATCATCCCCGACAACGATCACTTCTGCGCCCAGTGCCTTCAGAAGCACTTCTCTTACAAAAGTGTCCGGCAGCATGTGGGCCGTTTCCTCCGTAAAAGGAAACTCAATCAGTACATCCACACCGAGCGAACGGATCAGACGCAGTCTCTCATCATGGGAGTAGATCAGATTCTGTCTGGTATGTTTCAATAAATTGGCAGGATGGAAATCAAATGTGAAAATCACCGTCTGATATCCTTTTTCCTGATAATAGGCCAGTTTGTCAAACAGAAGCTGATGCCCTCTGTGAAGCCCGTCAAATTTACCCAGAGCAACGGCTGTATGCTGCAGCTGTATGTCTCTGGTTCCAGTATAATAAATCATGTCAGATGACACCTCAAATAAACATTTTATATGCATGGAAAGTCAGGTCGCTTTCCCTGCACTGGTACACGCCGGTCAGGATCCCGTCCCCGTCATAAGCGCGCACAAGCTGTCCGTCTTTGCATACGGACGGATCTGCCTGCAGATCCCCTGCCGCGATCCGGTTGCCGTTTCGAAGCATCCGGTGCACAGTAGGACTGCTCACCCTGATTGCCGGCAGATCTGACAGAAGCTCTTCCAGAGAAAGAATCTTATCTTCAATCTCTCCAGCCTCTTTCAGCGCCTTCACCTCATCCAGGGTGATTGCCTGATCCAGTGTGAATCTTCCGGACCGGATCCGGACCAGGGAAGACATGCAGGCACCGCATCCAAGCTTACAGCCGATATCATGGCACAAGGTCCGGATATAGGTTCCTTTGGAGCAGGAAACATAGAGTCTGGCCTGCGGGAAATCAAAATCCGCCAGTTCCAGAGAATGTATGGTCACTTTTCTGGCCGGCCGGTCGATTTCTTTGCCTTTCCGGGCAATCTCATAGAGCTTTTTCCCGCCGATCTTGACCGCAGAATACATAGGAGGCGTCTGCATATAGTCTCCCAGAAAGGAATCTGCCGCAGCCTTCAGCTGCTCAAATCCAATCTGCATGCTGCTTTCCTGCAGCACATTGCCGGTCATATCCTGGGTGTCTGTCGTGATTCCCAGCCGGATGCCGGCTTCATATTCTTTTTCCTGGGCGGTCAGCATCTCGGCCAGTTTTGTCGCATGACCGAGGCAGACGGGAAGCACTCCTTCCGCATCCGGATCCAGGGTCCCGGTATGACCGATTTTTTTCTGCTTCAGAATTCCTCTGAGCACCTGCACAACATCGTTTGATGTATATCCCTTTTCTTTTCGAATGATCAGAACGCCGTTATACATGGATCTGCTCCCGGATCATATAATGCATCTTTCTGCAGGCAGCCTCCGCATTTGCCTTAACTGTACATCCTGCAGCCCGGATATGCCCGCCGCCGCCAAAAGCAGCTGCTACGGCAGATACATCCACATCTGATCCGCTTCTCAAACTGAATTTCCAGCTTCCGTCAGAATTCTCCGACGCAAATATGGAGGCTTTTGTCCCCTTTGTCAGAAGCATCTGGGAAACGATTCCCTCAAGATCACTGTTGGCTGCGCCCCATTCTTCCATGACACTTCTGGGAAGCATACAGGTAATGATGGCCCCGTCTTCAGAAAGCACCGAGTCCATCAGGCATTTGCCCAGAAGCCTGTTCTGCAGATAGGTCTTTTCATAAAAGGCCTCGTTGATGATCTGTGTAAAGGGAATCCCCTTTTCCATCAGCATACCTGCGGTATCCATGGTTCTGCGGCTGGTGCTGTCATATTTGAACACGCCGCTGTCGCAGATCATTCCCAGATAGAGGGCGTAAGCCGCCTTTTCGTTAATGTCCTCTTCATCCATCAGACATGCCAGAACCTCAGCGGCCGAACTGGCATCCGGCTCGATATGATTTTCATCTGCAAAGCCTTCATTGCTGATATGATGATCGATACAGATGGTATGGCCCGCCTGTTCAAAATAGGGCAGAGCCTTCCCCAGTCTGTTTTTATCACTGACATCTACCGCGATAAAAAGATCGCAGGATGCCTCTTCCGGGTATTCAGTGCAGATCACATCACTGTCCGGAATGCACCGGTAGCTGTCGGGTACCTCCTCCAGACGTACCTGGACCTTTTTTTCCGGATATCTGGTCCTGATATAATGATAAGTTCCCATGCAGGAGCCGACACAGTCTCCATCCGGCCTGATATGGCCGGCGATCATGATTGAATCGGCTTTTTCAATGGCGGAAAGAATATTATTCTTCTTCATCCTCTTCCCTTCCCTGCCGGGCGATTTCATCCTTCTCAATGACCTCATCGATTCTTCTGGACATACTTACGCCGTGCTCAATCGACTGATCCGCGATAAAGGTGATCTCGGGAGTATTGCGCAGGTTCACGGACGAGGCAAGCTGCCTGCGGATATAGCCCACGCCGCTGCGAAGACCGGCCATGGTGTTTTCCAGGGCTTCCTGGTCTCCGAGCACGCTGATATAGGCCTTGCAGGACTTCAGATCCGGCGCCACCTCAACCGCCACGACCGAAGTCATGGGGCTGATGCGGGGATCTTTGATCTGCCGGGAAATGATCCTGCTCAGTTCCCTTTGTACCTCAGCATTGATTCTTGTATTTTTAATACTGTTTTTTCTCATACTTCTCCTATCTCGGTACTTCTTCCATCGCGTAGGCTTCTACAATGTCGCCTTCTTTGATGTCATTGTACTTCTCAAGAGTCATACCGCACTCATAACCGGTATTGACTTCCTTGACGTCATCCTTGTACCTCTTGAGGGAAGCCAGGCTGCCTTCATAAACGATCACATTGTCACGCAGCAGACGTACTTTGCTGCTTCTGACAAAACGGCCGTCCTGCACATATGCGCCGATAACCGTACCAATACCGGATACACGGTAGGTCTGACGTACTTCTGCATGTCCGGTGATTACCTCGCGGAATTCCGGCTCCAGCATACCCTTCATAGCAGCCTCGATATCCTCGATGGCCTTGTAGATGACTGTATAAAGTCTGATATCGACATTTTCCTGTTCCGCAATATTCTTTGCGTGATTATCCGGCTTTACATTGAAACCGATGATGATCGCATTAGAAGCGGTTGCCAGCGTTACGTCGGATTCATTGATTGCGCCTACGCCGCCGTGGATCACCTTAACGGCTACTTCATCATTGGAGAGCTTGACAAGACTCTGCTTCATTGCCTCTACAGAGCCCTGTACATCGGCTTTGAGCACGATATTGAGTTCTTTGATCTGACCTTCCCTGATCTGATCAAAGAGGCTGTCAAGAGAAAGTCTCTGTGTCGTAGCTGCAAGCATCTGCTCACGGTTCTTGACAATAAACTTCTCTGCCATAGCTCTGGCTTCTTTTTCCGTACTTGTCTCAACAAATACTTCGCCTGCCTGAGGAACTTCATTCAGACCGGTAATCTCTACAGGGGTAGAAGGACCTGCCTTCTTGACATGTTTGCCCTTGTCATCCACCATGGCTTTGATACGTCCGAATGCAGTACCAACAGAAATATTGGATCCGACACTGACGGTACCTTTCTGTACAAGAACGGTCGCTACAGGACCGCGGCCCTTGTCCAGCTTAGCCTCCAGGATCAGACCGCGGCCAAGTCTGTTGGGATTGGCCTTTAACTCGAGCATCTCTGCAACGAGAAGGATCATATCCAGCAGATTGTCAAGGCCCTGGCCTGTCTTAGCGGATACCGGAACCATGATGGTCTTGCCGCCCCAGTCCTCAGAGACAAGTTCATACTCTGTCAGTTCCTGCTTAACACGGTCAACATTTGCGCCGGGCTTATCGATCTTATTGATGGCTACGATAATCTCAATGCCTGCTGCCTTTGCATGGCTGATTGCCTCGATTGTCTGAGGCATAACGCCGTCATCTGCGGCAACAACCAGAATGGCAATATCTGTTGACTGGGCACCACGCATACGCATTGCTGTGAATGCTTCGTGTCCGGGTGTATCCAGGAACGTAATCTTCTGTCCGTTTACATCAACAACATAAGCACCGATATGCTGGGTGATGCCGCCGGCCTCGCCCTGCGTTACGTGCGTATTTCTGATGGCATCGAGAATGGATGTCTTACCGTGGTCAACGTGACCCATAACACATACTACAGGAGCACGAAGCACCATATCGGCTTCATTTTCCTCTTCTTCCCGAAGCATCTCTTCGATCACATCGACTACTTTTTCCTTCTCGCAGAGGATATCATACTCAAATGCGATCTCTTCTGCTTCATCGTAAGTAAGCGGTGTGTTCTGTGTATATACCTTGCCCTTCATGAACATCTTCTTGACAACCTGTGCCACAGGGATCTTCATCTTCTCGGCAAGCTCCTGCAGAGTAATGGACTCAGGCAGTTCGATGCTGGTAATCTTCTCAACCACCTTCTGAGCAGGAGCAGGCTTCTTGGCGTGCTGCGCATTTCTGGCAGTGTTCTTAGCGTTCTTTCCGCCCTTCTTGTTCTCTCTGTCTTCGTAATCCCGTTCATTTCTGCGGGCGTCACGGTTCTTGTTATCTTTATTATGGCCCTTACGGTCCCTGGTATCCTTGGTCTGAGGTGCATCTTTTCCAAGAGCGGCTCCGATATTGACGCGGCCTGTCTGACCGCCTCTGTTCTGACCCGGTGCTCCTCTTCTTGCTCCCTGACCGTCGCGGCCGTCGCGGCCGTCACGGTCACGTCCGCCATCACGGCTGCGGCCGTC
>CAMMZE010000064.1 GCA_946529195.1 uncultured Lachnospiraceae bacterium | reverse complement strand
AGCTCCGGTTACAGAGGCTCCGGTTACGGAAGCTCCGGTCACAGAGGCTCCGGTCACAGAGGCCCCGGTTACAGAGGCTCCGGTTACGGAAGCTCCGGTCGATCCCGGCCCGGCAGACGCTGCCGGCTAAGCCAGACACCTGTCTACAGGATCCTGTCGGCATAAAGAGAGCAAAATGCCATCATTCTCTCAAAAAGAATGGTGGCATTTCGCTCGCAATTACTACTTCATTACAGAAAGGACTCCTTCATGAAAGCACTCTATGCACGCATCAATCGTTCTGACTATCTGTGGATCATTTTCGGAACCGCCCTGATGGCGGCTTCTGCCAATCTTCTCTTCTCACCGGCCAGCATGGTCCCCGGCGGCTTTACCGGTCTTGCCATGCTGATCCAGAAGATCACAGAGCCCTTTATCCCCGGCGGTCTTCCTCTGTGGGCAGGCAATGTCATCCTGAATGTCCCCCTGATCCTCTTGTCCATCAAGATCCGGGGCTGGTATTTTATCAAACGTACCTTCATGGCTTCCCTGCTCTTTTCCGTCTGGCTTTATATCATTCCCGAATACAGCATCCCGGAGATCGACCCCTTCCTGACTGCGGTCATGGGCGGCAGCCTGATGGGAGTCGGAATCGGCATGGTCTTTTTCGGCAAGGCGACAAACGGGGGCACAGATACCCTGGCTGCCCTCATCCAGCATGCCCTGCCCCACTTGACCGCAGCCAAGATTCTGCCGGTCCTGGATGGCCTGATCATCCTGCTCTCCATCTGGATCGTGGGCTTCCACATTTCCATGTATGCCGTTGTATCTGTAGTCCTGGCCAGCAAGATCGCAGATTCCCTGATCGGCTCCTTCCGCAACGCCTATCTGGCCTATATCATTTCAGAGAAGCACGAAGAGATCGCCCATTCCATCATGTACGATCTGGAGCGCGGCATCACCATGCTTCCCGGCACAGGCATGTATACCGGCACAGACCGCCCGGTTCTTTTCTGCGCCGTCTCCAGAAAGCAGGCCGTCCTCCTCAAAGATCTGGTCTACGGGAAAGACCCGCAGGCTTTTATGATCCTGACAGATGCGGCAGAAATCCGCGGAGAAGGATTCCTGCAGTATTCTAAGGAAGAATTTTAAATCCATACCGTTCCGGCAAATAAAAGAGGGACAGCTGCACTAAGTGATTAGTGAGCTGTCCCTCTTTTGTCATCCATATGATCTGTTACAGGTCAAGCTTCAGATCGTTTTCTCTGATCCAGCCGATCTTGCGGAAGAAAAGGCCAAAGAGCCAGGTCAGCAGACCGGGAAGAATGAAGCAGATCAGGATCAGGCCGATCCAGTCGCCTGCTGTGACGGCTGCTTTTGTGCCGGCTTCTATGTCTGCCAGCCAGCCGGTATATACGCCGATCTGTCCTACCAGGCCGCAGGTTCCCATACCGGAAGAAATGGCTGCGCCATTCATCTGCATTTTGAACACGCAGGTGGCGATGGGGCCTGTTACAGCCGATGCAAGGATGGGCGGGATCCAGATTCTGGGATTGCGTACGATATTGCCCATCTGCAGCATGGAAGTGCCGATTCCCTGTGCTACCAGACCGCCCCAGCGGTTCTCACGGAAGGACATGATCGCAAATCCTACCATCTGGGCACAGCAGCCTGCTACAGCTGCGCCGCCTGCCAGTCCGGTCAGTCCCAGTGCCGCGCAGATGGCAGCGCTGCTGATCGGAAGGGTCAGTGCGATACCAACGATTACTGATACGAGAATACCCATCAGGAAAGGCTGCAGCTCTGTTGCCCACATGATTGCTCCGCCGACTGCACTTGCAGCCGCTCCAATCGCGGGCGCCCACCAGAGGCTGAGGCCTACGCCCACGCAGATGGTCACCAGGGGGGTCACCAGAATATCAATCTTAGTCTCTTTGGAGACGAGTTTACCGAACTCTGCCGCGAAGATGGTCACAACCAGAACAGCCAGCGGACCGCCTGCTCCGCCCAGCGAATTGCCTGCTACACCGACTGCCGCCAGTGAGAACAGTACCAGAGGCGGGCACTGGAGCGCGTAACCAATCGAGATTGCCATAGCAGGACCTGTTGCCTGCGATGCATAACTGCCGATCGTTGCCAGGATCTCGATTCCCAGCTGATTGCCCAGTGTGCTGAGGATTGTGCCCATCAGCAGTGATGCAAAGAGACCCTGCGCCATAGCGCCGAGGGCATCGATACCGTACCTCTTTGCAGAGATCTCAATGTTCTTCTTCTTTAAGAAACCTTTTACATCTGACATTTCAGATTTCCTCCTTATTTGATCAGGCCGGCTGATCATTTCTTGCGAATCTCCGTACTGCGGAAATTGCGATAATATCAAGAATTACGATGAATGCAAGGAATCCCGCCTCCATGGCAGGGGATCCGGCAACAGCAGCAAAGTCATATAAACCGTGAATCAGAACTGGAACCCACAGGCTGAGCTTCTGATTTCTTCTGCTCTGAATCTCCTTCCCCCTAACCGCGTAGAATCTCGACATTCCGTAATAATGACCCATAAAAACACCGACAATACAGTGAAGCGGAATCGCTGTGACCGCACGGATGGGAGCGATGCCAAGACCGTATCCCATAACATACATCACATTTTCAAAAGCCGCGAAGCCAAGAGAGACCGCCACGCCGTATACGACGCCGTCAAAGCGGTAGTTGAATGCCGGATGGTTCCAGGTGAGCCCGCGCATAACCAGCCGCTTGAATCCCTCCTCCGCAAGGCCGACAATCAGGAAATTCTCCACCAGCAGGAAAAGGAGTCCGCTGCCGCCTGCCAGCAAATTCATCGCGATGGGAATGAAGAAAGATTCCGCGATTCCGGCCGGAATGGTCATCAGTCCGCCGAGGATGAAGAGCTTTATGATCAGCCCCATCGGTTCCTTTTCGATCTTGTCCTGTTTGTAGATGAAATACAACAGGATGAATGCCGGCAGCATGCCTGCAATGATGATGATTGACATGATTCCTCCCTTCGCGTCTGGTCCGCCCCGAATACACATACAGTGCTGTTTCTGTGAGCGAGCTCACGAAAGCAGCTCTGTATGTGTATTCGGGGTGACGTTTTTTAAACACATTATACCCTTATTTTTTTATTTGTCTATACAAATGTTTGTCTGTATTGAAAAGAGACCAGCTGGCTGCTGGTCTCTTTTTTTCGGGTTTCTTTTTTGTTTTTTATGCTTCTACTTTTACATTCTGGGGTGTGCCATTCATGTAGGCTTTGATGTTTTCGAAGAGGATGTGGGCGCGTTTGATGAAGGCTTCTTTGGTGGCGAATGCTACGTGCGGTGTTACTACAGTGTGTTTTGCGGTGAGCAGCGGGTGATCGCCGGGGATGGGAGGCTCCATCTCGTATACGTCGATGCAGGCGCCGAGGATCTTGTCATTGTTGAGTGCGTCAGCCAGGGCCTGGCTGTCGATTACGGGACCTCTTGCCATATTGATCAGAACTGCGTTCTCTTTCATCATAGCGATCTTTTCTGCGCTGATCATTCCCTTTGTGGATGCGTTGGAAGGCATGTGCAGGGAGATGATGTCGCAGGTGCTCATCAGCTCATCGAGAGATACATAGGTCACGCCGGGTACATCCTTAACGGTTCTGCTGTATGCGTATACTTCGCAGCCGAATGCTGCGGCGATCTTTGCGACTCTGAGGCCGATGGCGCCGGTGCCGACTACGCCGAACTTCTTGCCTTCCAGCTCATATCCTACCAGACCTGCCATAGTGCCGCCGTTTCTGGTTGCGGTGTCACAGGCTGCAATATTTCTGTAGAAGGAGATCAGGGATCCGAATACAAGGTCTGCTACGCAGGCTGTGGAATATCCGGAGCAATTGCAGACCATCATGCCCATTTCTTTGCAGGCATCCAGTGCTACATGGTCCAGTCCGGTGAAACCGACATTGAGCAGTTTGCAGTTCTTAAACCCTTTGATTACTTCAGCGCTGAGGGGCTGGTTGGCCTCGATTACGATGTCCGCATCTTTTCCGCGCTCGATCAGTTCCTGGGGATCAAGTGTCCGGTTGTCATACATAGTAATCTCTACACTGTCTCCTAAAATTTCCTGTGCGATTGCCATCAGGCGGTCCTTCTCAACAGCCAACGGCTCTAAAATTACAACTTTCATCTCATATTCCTCCTGGGTTCTATTCATTGCGAACGATATCTTTCTATATATTATATACAAAGGACCCGCGGAATGCAAGAAGTGGTTAACCACTTTCTGAAATCTTCTTTTTCTTTCTCTTTTAACATCCGGCTTATCGTGCTGATCCATCAAATCCGATAAATTTACGGAGAGGATTCTTTCCTCTTGCATCCTCTCCGTAAATCAAGCCCTATCGCACCCGGGGATCTCGATGATCTTGTCGTAGAGGACTGTATGACGCCCGTCCAGCTGCAGATCCCTGTGGTGGTGGCCGAAATACCAGTGCCGGAACTGGAGTTTCTCTTCGTATTCCAGTCGGTCGAAGAAACCGTTTATGGCATGCACGCCTTTTCCGCTGCAGAGTTTGGGGTAGAGATGGGCGCCGCAGTCGTGGGTCAGCACATAGTCTACCTGCATTCCGGCTGCCGCCAGATTGGCAAGTGCTTCGTCGTATTCGCTGACCGAAGGCAGTTCCTGCGGCCACCAAGATACAAAGGGGTGGCGGAATGCCTTGTCAACGGAGTCTGCCCCACCCATGGTAAAGAACTTCAGCCCTTCTATTGTAAATACCTGTCCCCGCATGAGATGAAAAACGCTGTCCCGGATCCGGTGGATCTTTCCCCCCTTCCAGACTTCAACAGGATAAGCCGCCAGGGCCTCGTGGTTTTCATGATTTCCGTCCACAAAGAGGGTTGTAAAGGGCTTATCCTGCCACCATTTCTGGATATAATTGTCTTTGGGGCTGTTGTACCAGACAAGGCCCGCATCCCCAAGTATGATCAGATAATCTTCTTTTGTCAGTTCCTTCTGCAAAGGCCAGCGACGGACGCTGACCTTGCCGATATCGATGTCTCCATGGGTGTCTCCTGTTATAAATATTCTAGCCATATCTCTCACCCTTTCTCGTCATATTTTTCAGGCTCCGGATTTCTCGCTCTCCGAACTTTTCAATCTCCGGATTTCTCGCTCTCTGAACTTCTCATTCTCCGGATTTCTCGCTCTCTGAACTTCTCATTCTCCGGATCTCCGGCATCCCCGTCCTCTTTAAAATGGAAACTCTTCATCCTGAGCGGCTGTCAGATCGATCCAGATGGCTGGCCGGATCCCGACCTCGTCAGCCCCGTTTTCCAGGCCTTCTTCCCACAGGTCTCCCCTGCTGCTTACCACTGCATTGCAATACGGTTCTTCTCCCGGGGATCGGAGCCACCAGTCTGCAGGCTCATGCCAGAGTTCATATTTTTCTTCTTTCTGTTCTTTCGAATCTTCCGTGAGACGGTCTACCATGTACAAAGATGAACGGGCAGCTTCCGGAAATACATATTTCTGGAATTCCTCTATGCTGAGGAAGAAGATCTGGTCGGTCGTATCTTCCCCGCCCTTTGTCCCGAACTTCACATTGTCCTTTGTCTCCAGCCGGGCCGGTATGATCAGACTTTTCTCCTCTTCTGTGAAAGTGTCTTTGAAAAATGCCGGGAGCAGTTCCTTTCGGGCAAAACAATTCTCCCATGTCTGCGGATGGCCTGTTCCGTCTATGAACTCCCAGTCCACGCAGTCTTTGCTCAGCAAAAGCATACGGCTGCCTTCCCGGGCAAGTACATACCATTCCATACTCTTATAAATCTTTGCCGGGTATTTGTAAGGCTTGACTGCTGCCTGCACCATATATCTTCCGAATTCAAAAATGTCGCCCACGCTCTTTCTGCTGGCAACCTCCGCAATCATAGATGCTCTCATATTCCATTTCTCCTCTTAATTTCTGACAATTATGTAATCCTGTTTTAATCAGTATACCCCGGCCCTGCTCTGCCGCCCCCAGGGGAGGAAAAGGAACACCCGCCATGGCTGAGCTGCCCGCTATGGCGGAATAAAGGAAGAGAAGCCTTCCCCGCGCCATGACAGGAGAAGGCTTCCCTTGTTATATAAGTATGAGATTCTTCACTGTATAGAGATTACTCGAAGTAAACCGGATCCTTGCTGTTCTTCATAACAGCGCAGGCTGCCAGAGACAGATAGGACTGCTCGGGAGCGTCGCTTCGGGAGCTGATGGCGATCGGAACCTTTGCTCCTACCAGGATGCCGTATCCGGTTGCATGACAGCTGTGCTGGAGAACCTTGATCAGCAGGTTGCCGGACATCAGATCCGGAACAAC
>CAMMZE010000063.1 GCA_946529195.1 uncultured Lachnospiraceae bacterium | reverse complement strand
GCCGCCAACCATCAGACGGCAGGCGCCGCACATACCGGTACCATCTACCATGATCGGGTTCATGCTGACAACGGTAGGGATACCAAGCTTCTTAGTAAGCTGACAGACAAACTTCATCATGATAACAGGGCCGATGGCAACAACACGGTCATAGTGCTTGCCGGAATTAACAAGATACTCAATCAAGGACGGGATCATACCGTGATAACCATAGGATCCGTCATCGGTTGCTATATAAGTAACAGCAACCTTCTTCATTTCCTCTTCGAGCATGATCAGCTCTTTGGTCTTTGCGCCGATGATAACTTCGCAGTTAAAACCGTGCTCGGACATCCATTTTACCTGAGGATAAACCGGTGCTGCGCCAACACCGCCGCCAACGAAGAGGATATTCATCTTCTTGAGCTCCTCGGGATCCATCTCTACCAAGTCGGAAGGTCTTCCGAGCGGGCCGGTAACATCCATGAAGCAGTCGCCTGCTTTGAGCTTGGCCATACGCTCTGTAGAAGCGCCGATGGTCTGGAATACGATCGTTACAGTGCCTGCCTCGCGGTCATAATCGCAGATGGTAAGCGGGATTCTCTCGCCCTGCTCATCAATCTTTACGATCAGGAACTGACCGGGCTGACAGGATCTTACTACCCAGGGGGCCTCGACAACCATCAGGAAGTTCTTCTCTGACAGCTGCTCGGCTTTCACAATCTTGTACATAATTCTCCCTCGTTTCCTTTGTGTGACTTGAATTTTGTTGAAAGTTTGTTAAAAAATCTACGCTATTTTTATTTTACATTATTTTCCCGCTATATACAAGAACGAAATGCAATTGTTTTTTATAAGAAACACATTTTTCAGACCGTCCCGCGTTCCGGACGATTGTTGAATTTCTGAAATGTGATCAGATTCTTTTTCCCCTGCAGGAAACGATCCTCCTCACTGAAGACACAACCGCAGTATTTCTGCCTGTAAAGGCCCAGCTGAGCGGCTTTTTCCTGCCCTTCCTTAAAATGCGGGCGGAAATCCCGGTAGGCGAATTCGATGTGGTATTTGTCCGCCATCTCCGCACCGACTTCCTTCAGGAGCTCATGATTCTGGTAAGGGCTGATCAGAAGGGTGGTGGAAAAGGCGTCATAGCCTTTTTCCGCTGCCTGCCGGGCTGTCTCCTCCAGGCGGAAACGGTAGCAGAAACCGCAGCGGCTGTTGTAATTGGGGTAAACATTGTCGATAAATTCACGGAGCCCGTAATAGTTTTCCACCAGCAGACGCATATGGATATCCGATGCGTACTGGATCAGGGTGTTTTTTCTCATTTTGTATTCTGTAACAGGGTGAATGTTAGGATTGTACCAGAATCCTGTGGGATCGATCCCCTCACCCCGCAGGGTTTCTACGCATGCGACAGAACAGGGTGCGCAGCATATATGCAGCAATAGTCTCATTTTTCTACCTCAGACGAGAAAATACAGTTTCTTTCTCTGTCAGTATAACTCTTTTCCCGAACCCTGTCGACAAATGATAATTTTATTTTTCCCCGTTTTCCTCTATACTCAATCATACACGAACAGTTAGAGGAGGGATATTATTATGAGTATCTGTGAACCTACAGCCAATGAATTGTTTCAGCAAAGCCGGCTGTCTGCGGACGGCCTTTTCAGCGAGATGATCGGGGGACGGATTCTGAGGTCAGCCGCAGCCGATCAGGACGGGAGAAGGCTCTGCTTTTTGCTGGGGACCTTGCTTGCAGACCATCTCCGTCAGAGCGGCAGTCCTGACCAGATCATATTCGGTCCGGAGCTCCGCCGCTTTGGCGCCTTCAATATCTTTCTGACAGATTTCCTGACCTGTGACGGGGAGAAGCCCCGCCTTGCCATCAATATGATGCCGGAAAACGGCAGCAGTTACTACGGCCTGGATAAAGCCTTTGCCTACAGACAGGCAGGTGCGGCGGAATACTGGCTGATCGATCTGCGCGAGCAGTTTGTCTGCTGTTTTGACTTTACCGGCGATGTTTCTTTCCGCCGCATTTCCTTTGACCAGCTGCTGCGGAGCAGCTGTTATCCGGATTTTTCCTGCTGCCTTACGGAAATTATGCTGGAAGATGAGCAGGCCCTGCAGGAGCTGGCCGTCTTTTACCGTTTTAAGAAAGAACTGTATCCCGCACCGCAGATCAGCATTCTGTCCGACCAGAGAGGCCTCTATCAGACGGAGGAAGAAGAAAGCTATACCGCAGATCAGTTTTACCGGTGGATCAAGGCGCGGGAGAATCTCCCGGACAGCGCACAGTTTGCGCAGCTGCTCTCCGGGAATATCTCCCTGCCGTCTCCGTCCACCTTCCGCCATCAGTACCTGCAGGGAAGTCTTTATCTCGCGGTCCGGACTTTTCTCCGCCAGACCGGCAGCAGCTGGCAGCTCTGCTTTTCCCCTCTGGCCGCGGAAATGCATGACGGCAGCGCCCTGGACTCCGTGGTCCGCCCGGATCTGTTTCTGATTCCTTCTGCAGACCACCTGAAAGAAGATATCTATCAGGGCGTTCCGCTCTGGATCGCGGAGATCGCAGAGCCTGAAAACGCAGCCCAGACCTATCTTGACAAAGCGCAGATCTACAGCTATTACGGTGTTCCGGAATTCTGGATCATCAATGACTGGAAACAGCAGGTCATGGTCTTTTGTCAGGGGCAGGAACCCGTCCTGTATTCCTATACAGATCAGATTCCGCTCGGCCAGGTTCCCGGCCTGACCATTCTCCCTCAGGATATTTTCTGAGCGCATCCCCCGTAAAATAAAAGACAGCAGCGGCCGTCAAAGCCGCTGCTGCAGTATATGTTCTGTATTCTGCTGTTGTCTGATTGAATAGTGGATTAGTGATGGAAGAGACGCAGTCCGGTGAAGCACATGGTCATACCGTACTTGTTGCAGGTCTCGATTACCTGGTCATCTCTGACGGAACCGCCAGGCTGTGCCACATACTTCACGCCGCTCTTGCGGGCGCGCTCGATATTGTCACCGAAGGGGAAGAAGGCGTCAGAGCCAAGTGCTACATCCTGCATCTGATCCAGCCATGCCCGCTTCTCTTCTCTGGTGAAGACTTCCGGTTTTACCTTGAAGATCTTCTCCCATGCGCCATCTGCAAGAACATCCATGTACTCATCGCCGATGTAAACATCGATTGCATTGTCGCGGTTTGCACGGCCCAGGCCGTCTACAAACTGCAGGCCAAGTACCTTGGGACTCTGGCGGAGGAACCAGTTATCTGCCTTCTGACCGGCAAGACGTGTGCAGTGGATACGGCTCTGCTGGCCTGCTCCGATACCGATTGCCTGACCGCCCTTTGCATAGCAGACGGAATTGGACTGGGTGTACTTTAATGTGATCAGGGAAATGATCAGATCGATTTTAGCGCTCTCCGGCATATCCTTGCACTCGGTCACGATGTTTCCAAGGAAGTCATCGTCAATATTGAGCTCATTTCTGCCCTGCTCGAAGGTAATGCCAAATACTTCCTTGTGCTCGATGGGATCCGGGCGATAGGAAGGATCGATCTGGATCACGTTGTAATTGCCGTTTTTCTTGCTCTTTAAGATCTCAAGAGCGTCATCATCATATCCCGGAGCGATCACACCGTCAGAAACCTCACGCTTGATCAGCTTGGCAGTTGCAGCATCGCAGACATCAGAAAGAGAAATGAAATCTCCGAAAGAGGACATGCGGTCTGCTCCTCTTGCACGTGCATAGGCACTTGCCAGCGGGGTCAGTTCTCCAAGGTCATCTACCCAGTAAATCTTGCGCTCAACCTCTGTCAGGGGAAGGCCGACTGCCGCGCCTGCGGGTGAAACATGTTTGAAGGAAGTGGCTGCCGGAAGTCCGGTCGCCTTTTTCAGTTCGCTGACCAGCTGCCAGCCGTTAAAAGCATCCAGGAAATTGATGTAGCCCGGGCGGCCGTTTAATACGGTCACAGGCAGGTCGCTGCCATCATTCATATAGATGCGGGAAGGCTTCTGGTTGGGGTTGCATCCGTATTTAAGCTGTAATTCATTCATTGTTATATCCTCCGATCTGATACTGTGCCTGTAAATATTCGAATCCTGCTCTTACTGATTCTTGTTGACAATCCGGGTCTCATACTTGCCGGTGCTGATGTCGATCATTCTGGTGAAAAGGGAAACTTTGTTATCTTCGTTGAGGCTCTCCCATACAAGCTTTGTGAATGCGTCGATATCATTGTCCTCAATGCTGACTCTGGTAGGCTCTCCCTCGAAGGAAGGAAGCGGATTGCCATCTCCCATGTAAGTGTGAATGAAGCGGCCTTCTCCTGCCGGAATTCCATTATATGCAAATGTGAAGCGGTTGCAGCAGGAAGGATCTCCCTCATTGCTCTTGAGAATAGACATAGCAAAATTATATTTGCCGTCTTCTACGTGAAGGATACCGGAAATACGAGGTGTGTAGTTGGGTGCGTCGGGCTCGAACTCCCTGCTTCTGAGTGACTGCTCAAAGGTCAGCTGGCTGTCCATGCCATCATAAATGGTATCTGTCTGGTCGCCGTTGGTCACGATGGTCTTGTTGCCCATCACGCGTACCGGCGCATAGATGATCAGACTGGGATCTTCCATTTTGGAAGGGTCAAATGCCTGCGTGCGGATGCCTTCCCCGTCCTCTACAAAAACACGGTTGCGGCTGTTGCTGCTTCTTCCCATGATAAAGTATGCGATCACCGCCTTGCTGCCATCAGCGCTGCGACCGATCACGATTCCTCTTCCCGGGTATGATGTAGAAGCGATTTCCTGTCCAAGTGCCTGTTTTTTCATGATTTCCTCCTTGCGATCTAAAGCCGGATCTTCTGCTGTTATCAAAGCACGCGCCGCGGCGCGGCCGGTCTGCTTTATTATTCACTTATTATCATTATAATCCAAAGAAGCCTGCCCTGCATACTGTCACATCGACAATTTCCTTAAAAAAGAAATCACTGCTTATGGTGATTTCTGCCCAAATCTGTTACACTGAAAAAAATACAAGGAGGGCTTTTCCATGATCGTAACCTATCTTGGCCACAGCGGTTTTCTGATTGAAACCGAAAAACTATATCTTCTTTTTGATTCTATTGCGGCAGAGGAGATCACGCCGCGGATGCAAAATCATCCTTTCAGCTATGGCATCATGCCGCAGCTGGATCCCGCAAAAGAAATTCTGGTCTTCGTCAGCCACGCCCATCAGGATCATTTTTCCAGAAGGATCTGGAAGCTTCGTGAGCTCTATCCGCATGTAAAATATTTCCTATCCAGTGATATCGACCTTGCACCTGTCTGCGAGGCAGGCTATATCAGCGGACCATATGATCCGGCAATCTTTGTCACAGATCCGGGACGGACTTATCACCCGACCCTTGAAAGCGGCTGCGATCTCCTGATTGAGACCCTTCCTTCTACCGATGAGGGCGTCGCCTTTTTCCTGACCCTTGACGGCGTGACCATCTATCATGCCGGAGACCTGCATGCCTGGTGCTGGGATCCCGTGCCGGAGGGCGAGGAAGACGAGGAGCTGGTCAAATTCCTGGACTATACAAAGCCGATCCACGGACGGAAAGTCGATGTTGCCTTCCTCCCGCTTGATCCCCGTCTGGAGATCTTCCCCTATACCGGGATGGACCAGTATCTGCAGATGCTGGATGTCAGCTATGCCTTTCCCATGCATTTCTGGAAGGATTATGACTTCCTGCGCAGGTATAAGGAAAGCGCAGAGGATAATCCCCTGCGCGCCAATATCATATTGATTGAGCGGGAAAACCAGTCTTTTGAACTGCCGCTCTAATAGCTGACGGATTCCATCTCGTCCACTTCTCTGTTTTTCTGTGAATAGAGCAGGATCGTATCGTTTTCCCGGAGAACAAAGTCTCCCTTGGGAACGACGGTCCTGCCTTTTCTCTGTACCGCCACGATAAAGGTCTGTCTGGAAATATCCAGGTCACGCAGTGCTGTTCCGTTCCAGGGATGCTGTCTGCGGATGGTGACCTCCTTGAGCTTAATCGGCCGGTCATTTTTCAATGACTCCGCACCGATGATCAGCCGGTCTCCGCTGCGGAGCTCAACATCACCTCTTGGTACAAGTGTATCTTTCCCCCTCTGAATCACAGCTATGATCATGCCTTTGGGCAGTCCCAGATCCATGACCCTTTTCCCCGTCCAGGGGTCTGCTTTATTCATCTCCACCTTAATAAAGTGCAGGTCTTCCTCAATCGCGTAATCGCCGATCTTCTTGAACCGTGAGTACTGTTCTACGAATCCGGCGGAAATAATACCGGTAGGGATGGCGACCATACCCACGCCAAGGAAAGTAATAATGATACTGAAGAAC
>CAMMZE010000062.1 GCA_946529195.1 uncultured Lachnospiraceae bacterium | reverse complement strand
GCCAGAGGATGGGAAGACTTGTCCAAGCTGATCCAGACCTATGAGATGCTGGGCATCGAGGTGAAGGAATCCCTGATCATTCAGTACATTCAGAATCGCAGAATCGCCAAGGATTTTGCCAATTATTTTGATCTCTACAAGAAATACCAGACAGACTATAACGTGGATGAAGTCCTGGCCGGCAAGATCAAGGCCTCTTCCATTGAACGCATCAAGAAAGCGTCCTTTGATGAGAAACTGAGCGTTATCAGCCTCCTGATCAGCAGGCTCTCTTCCTCTTTTGCCCAGGCATATGCGGCAGACCTCTATGTACACGACCTGTTTGATGTGCTCAAAGAGATCAAGTTCCTGCTTGGCAGGCCGGATGCCCAGCCCAGCCAGGTTCTGACAGACAAGATTGCCCAGATTGAAGAGGATATCCGGCTCGGAAAAGAAAAGGGCCAGTATGAGGAAGGGCAGATCAAGAGCCTGCGGCATGTAACCAGGACCTTAGAGGCAGACAGACAGCAGATCCTCAAAGAGGGGATCAGCCCTGCATCTGCAGCCTTCGAGCAGATCCGTGCCAATTTTACCGGGGATACACAGACCCGTCTGGCTCTGATCGAAGAAGGAAAGGACAAACTTGCCAACGCATTTTCCTTTATGGAAACAGCCTTCGGAGAGAGTCAGGAGATGGTTATCTTCATCACAGAGATCAATGCCAATACCTACTGCACCCGATTTATCCGCGACAACGGATCCGAGGCCTATGACCGCTACAATCAGGCCCTCCTGTTTGACAAAAAGAGGCAGACCCTGCTGCGCGAGATCGGCGACGCCGCAGACCTTGCCAAACTTCTGTAGGAGGAATATCATATGGAACCTATGACAAATATGGAGGCACTTGCCTTTTCCTGCGGTGAATTTCACTATGAGGGAAAACATTATGTCATGCTGGAAAAGCCTTTTACCTATACAGCTAAAGACATTTTTCCCTATTACACGGCCAATGCAATCTGTGAGCAGGATGCCTGTGATGAGGAAGGCTACAGGCCTGTATACACCATCCGCTGGATCGTGACCAATGAAGACCAGCTGGCCTATATTGCAGCCCTGATGGAGAAGGATAAGACAAAAGCATTTGAGATTTTTCAGGAGACCGGAGTAAACGAAGATACCATTGACTGCAATTATGATCATCCGGATCACATACTGGAAACAGAATTTAAATACAATGTTGACCAGCTGCGCCAGAGGTATAACTGGCAGTAAAGGAGAGACATGATACAGGATATCGCCCCTGCTGTTTTTGATAATGTCTATAAGCTGACACCGCCCGGAGAAAAGGATAGAATTGTGATATTTGCAGCAGAAGGCCGCAAAGTTTATCTGCTGGCAGAGACGGCAGAAGAGATCGTTTTGCCGCCTGCTTCTCTCTTTGCATCCTTTCATCAGGAACAGAACGTGCTGCCTTCTAAGGTGAGACTCCAGTATTTATTCTCGATTGATGAGATCTCTTATTATACACTGGTTCACGATGGCAGCGAGGCTGTATTTGCCGAGATTGAAAAGGTGCTGGGAGATGCCTATGAGCTGCAGCCTCTGTTTCTAGCCCGCAAGAGCGGACCAAGAGAAGATGCTTTTGCAGTAGAGACCGCCTGGCAGCTTTACGGCTGGTACAGGGACAACCGCTTCTGCGGCCGCTGCGGTAGTCTGATGCATCCGGGCATAAAGGAGCGCAACATGTGCTGCCCGTCTTGCGGGAATACCGTTTATCCCAAGATTATGCCTGCTGTGATCGTGGGCGTGACAAAAGGAGACCAGATTCTCATGACCCGATACAAAGGCCGGGAGTACGGTGGCCATGCCCTGATTGCCGGTTTCTGTGAGATCGGTGAGACCGGAGAGGATACTGTACGCCGGGAAGTCATGGAAGAGGCAGGAATACACGTGAAAAATATCCGCTATTACAAGTCCCAGCCCTGGGGCTTTGAATCCGACCTTCTTCTGGGATACTTCTGTGAGGCAGATGGAGACGAAGAGATCCGCATGGATGATGATGAACTCAGTGAAGCAGTCTGGATCCGGAGAGACGAGATCCAGGAGCGCTTTGAAAATATGAGTCTGACCAATGAGATGATCTGCCATTTCAAGGGAGAAGTATAGATCGCGGGAGAGGTGACAGGCATGATGAAGGAAGCTTGCGAAGACAGAACCAGAGAAAAGTATACAGCCATCACCAGGCTTCTCATAGAGAAAGGCTTGACCATCACAAGCATGGAGAGCTGCACGGCAGGGCAGATTATCTCTCTTCTGACGGATACGGAAGGTTCATCTGCCGTGGTCAAAGGCGCTTTTGTCACATACTGCAATGAAGCCAAGGTGCAGCAGGGTGTTCCGGAGGAAGTGATCCGTCAGTATGGCGTATATTCGGAAGAGACGGCCAGAGCCATGGCCGGAGCCTGCCGCAGGGCATATCATGCGGACATCGGGATCGGTGTGACCGGCAGCTTTGGCAATACAGATCCGGCCAATGAAGACAGCGTACCCGGACATGTTGATTATGCGATAGAGACAGAAGACGGGGGCAGCAGCTGGTCCTGCGAGATTCCGCCGCAGCCTTCCAGAAAGGATTATAAATTCTTTATTGCTGAGAAGGTCGCAGATCAGATCCTGGCCTGGCTGCTGTAAGAGGATGGCTTTGTTATTTAGAGATTGACAGACCGAGCTGCACATGGAATAATCGAATAGGAAAATGTGAATTTTATCATACAGGAGGAGAATAACATCATGGATATTCAGTCATTTGATATTTCCGGTATCCGCGATTATTGGGACGAGATCAGAAAGAATCTTGCCGTTGATAACCCGGATTATGAATTAAGCAGAGACGAGATCATAGAGCGCGGCCTGACAGGGGAGCGTATTTACAAACGCAAGGTGCAGGCGGCTCACATTGAGCTGATCCCGGATCCGGCGTCAGACCGAGGCCCGGATGCAATCAGGGTTCTGGCAGACAGTATCCATGTCGGATATATCTCCCGCAATAATACAGAACAGGTCAAAGAACTCATGTACCGGGGAGACACCCATGGATTCAAGCTGGAGGCAGATGGCGGCGAATACCATCTGGTCAGAAGACATGTGGATGCGAATGGCGAGACAGTATACACCATGACCGTGGATGAGTCTCTGCCGGACGGCAGGATCTACAGAGACTTGGATCAGGGCAGACGCGGAAATGAGGCTGTTTCCGAGAAAGAATCTTCCGGTATTCTTTCTACACTGACAGGCCTGTTTAAGAAAAAATAAGAAAATATGAAATCAAAAAAGTCCGATGATCAGACCGCTCATTGATGCGGCATGGTCATCGGACTTTTTTGTGTGCTTTATTCTGAGAGAGAGTCCTGATACAGATCCAGAAGCTTGTAGATTTCTGTATAAGGATCTTCGGTCATCTGCACCTGTTCATCCAGCTGCAGAAGCTCTTTTTGGGACTCGGTACGCATTTTCCATTCCGGCAGATCTGCCCCGTTGGGATTACCAGTCTTGATGAAATTCAGCCAGTAGCCCTGCATGATCCGCGACAGTTCATAATCCGAATCTTCATAAAGGCCCGGATGTCTCCAGAGGTTGCCGTAGGCGTATGGCATCTCGCCTGCGTGGAAGTTGCCCAGAGAGGAATTGGTCTTGGTAAAATAGTATTCATAAACAGGCCGTTCCTGCGCAGCCATATAGCGGCTCCATACCTCATGGCTGTAAGTAAACCAGGCAGCGCTGTAGAGAAAATTCAGCGAGCCTTTAGCGGGACCGCCCGCATCGATGATGATTTTTTGCTGCGGTGTTATGCTTCCGGCCGGCACCAGCTCGGCGGCTTCGTCGGCATATTCTCCCAGAATAGGCTCCAGCAGCGGAATATAGTTTTCTTCTGTTGCTTTGGTGCCCAGCATGAAAGCATCTGCCTCTTCCGCATTAAAGCCGTTCAGGAGAGCCTGCTCATGATTTTCACCATTCTGATAGGACAGGCAGGGCATTTTCGTGATGGCATAGCCATCTACGGTCATGGCACTGTTGGCATATTTGGTCTGAATCAGCTGGTCAGCGGGCAGCGCTCTCATTTCACTGATATCAGAAACACCCATTTCCTCCATGATGCTTTGTCCCATGGCCAGGGCACGGTCCATCTGACGGAAGGTGTGATAGGGATGCTTGGCATTGATACTGCTGGACTCCGCGATGGCCCGGACAAACATTCCCTCTGTCAGGGGAGATACGCAGAGGGCATTGACACTGGAGGAGCCGGCAGACTCGCCGGCAATGGTGATCTGGTCAGGGTCTCCGCCAAAGGCAGCGATGTTTTCACGGACCCAGGAAAGGGCAGCAATCTGGTCGAGGAGTCCATAGTTGCCTGTTGTGCCGTTTGCAGACTCGCCGGCCAGCTCTTCATTGGCATAATAGCCAAATACGCCCAGCCGGTAGGCAAAGTTGACAACAATGACGCCCTGCGAAGCAAGGGTCTCACCGCGGTATTCACTGTGATAGGACTGGCCGGTCATCAGAGAGCCACCGTGGATAAAGAAGAGAACGGGAAGCGGCTGATCGCTATCCTCTGCCGGCGCGTATACATTGAGATAGAGACAGTCCTCGCTCATGGCTTCCCGGTAGTTGTCATGCAGACTGATCTGGTAATCATGATAGCCCAGGATGCGGGAAAGGGAGTCGTAGATGACACTGTTTTGCTGCTGCATGGCCATGGGAGCAAAGGTATCGCAGGCCCGCACACCATCCCAGGAAGCAGGCGGCTGCGGCTCTTTCCAGCGCAGATCACCTACAGGAGGCGCCGCATAGGGAATTCCAGCATAGATCCGGGCGGTATGGTCTTCATTGTAAACACCGGTCAGATCGCCTTCGGAAACGGTTACGACATCAGTCACTTCAGGATTCCGGGTGTTTACCGCCCTGACCTGCTTTACAGGCGGCTGGGTGACCAGATAGACCCCGGCCAGCAGCAGGACAAAAAGCAGAAAAGCAGCAAAACCGCGTTTCCCTTTCCAGTTTCCTTTTTTCTTTCCCCTGGCACGGATGATTAGATAGACAGCCGCGATAACAGCAGCCGCAATCCAGCCAATGATCACATTTTTCGACAGCTCCAGAACAGCTGCATACAAAACCAGCAGCAGAACGATAAAAAAGATCATAGAACAATCCCTTTCTTTCGGAAGATGACTATAGTATACTCCCCGCAACTGTATACATACAAGTATTTTTATCCCTGGAGGTAGTATCGCGAAGTCCGCAGGGACCTGCCCGGGTACAGGACTTGCCTCCTCGGTATCGCTCCGCCGCCTATTGCAGGTGCTCCGGCGAACTCGGTTTCTTGTTTGCCGTTGTTTTGAAAGCTATGACCCTCGGACAAGCCTCCCGCACCTGCGCTATGCTCGCGCTTCTCTCGTCGGCGGACAGACTGTCCCGGGCAGGTCCCTGCGGGCTTCGCGATATATTCTGCCTTATACATCGCTTTCCTGCTGATTGACGTGAATAGCCTTGTGTGGTAGAGTATAGCAGGAACTGGAGGAAATCATACAATATGTTTGCAAGAAGAGTTTTTATGAGTGTGCTGGGCGTGGTGATCTGCGGAATCAGCGTAGGTATGTTCAAGTTCGCAGCGCTGGGGGTAGACCCCTTTCAGTCACTGATGAGCGGATTAGATGCTGTCATCCCTATTCATTTTGGGACACTCTATGTGATTGCCAATGCCATTCTTCTCTTATTTGCTCTGATTTTTGACCGCAAAAAGATTGGGATTGCGACGTTGATTAATCTGTTTTTACTAGGATATATTGCAGAGTTTTCCCAGGGACTGTGCAGCAGGATGATGCCGGAGGCGTCTCTGCTTTTGCAAGTGGGTATTTTACTGATCGCAGTGGTGACGATCTGCCTGTCATCAGCCCTGTATTTCACAGCGGATCTGGGCGTTTCAACCTATGACGCAGTTGCGCTGGTCATTTCACAGAGGCAGTCAAAGGTCAGCTTTGCCGCCTGCAGGATCATCAGCGACATTATCTGCGTATTGCTTAGCGCTGTTCTTTGCCGGCTATCTGGCATGTCATTACTGGAAATCACCGGCGTGATCGGAGCAGGAACAATCATCACGGCCTTTTTTATGGGCCCTTTGATTCAGTTTTTTAATGTACATGCAGCACAGCCTATGCTGCGGGCAGGAGAAAAGGAATAAAAGGAGGATAAAGAACATGGGAGTACAGTCAATCGATGCAGAAGATGATCAGTTTGCATACCGTTATGACACACAGCTGCTGATCGACAGAAGAGATGAAGATCTGGATGAGGACGCTATCGCAGACTATATCACGGAGAATTTTGAAGGAAACA
>CAMMZE010000061.1 GCA_946529195.1 uncultured Lachnospiraceae bacterium | reverse complement strand
GTCAACAGGGGAAAAGAGCCCGGCAGGGAATCCTGATATAGAGAGGAAATATGGATAGAATAGTATATGAAGAAATTGATAATGATGCGGTAATGGATCTGGCCCTGCAGGCCGGACATATCTTGCTGCAGAGCGGGGCCGAGATTTTCCGGGTTGAGGAGACCATGAAGCGGATCTGCGAGCACTACGGGGTGCGGTCAGAGCATGTCTTTGTCCTGTCCAACGGAATCTTTTTCACTGGCGGCGGGGAGCGAGAGCATGTGTTTGCCAAGGTAGAGCATATCCCTGTAAGCGGAACACACATGGACCGGATCGCAGCGGTCAACCAGCTTTCCAGAGATATAGAAGCAGGAAAGTATTCTGTGGATGAAGCGGTAAAAGAATTGATCAGAATCCAGCATATGCCTGAAAAAAGGAAGAGGTTTCAGGTGCTGGCGGCAGGCATTGGCAGTGCTGCCTTTTGCTATATGTTCGGCGGAGACCTGCAGGATACAGCCTGCGCGTTCGCAGCCGGATTTGTTATGTATCTGCTTATGGTTTACCTGTTTTCCGGACATTTATCCAAAATTGTCAGCAATATTTTCGGGGCTGCAATCGTGACTTTTTTATGTACTTCAGCAGTGAAACTGGGGATCGGCCATCATATGAATTACATGATCATCGGCTCGATTATGCCCTTGATCCCGGGCGTGGCATTTACAAATGGCATCCGGGATATCGCTGACGGAGATTATATTTCGGGCTCGGTCAGAATGCTCGACGCTATGCTGACGTTTGTGTGTATTGCGATCGGCGCCGGTATTTCCATGGTACTTCTGCATTAGGGGGGTGTTTGCATGTTTGGACAATTGATTGCGGCCGGCATCGGCACGGTTGCTTTTTGTGTTCTTTTTTCTGTTCCCCGCAAATACTATTCCTTTTGCGGGATTACAGGAGGGGTAGGCTGGCTGGTTTATCTGCTGGCAAGTACAAGGTTCGGGTATGGAGTTTCCATTTTGTTTGCCACGGCAGTTGTCGTTTTCCTTTCCAGGGTACTGGCCGTGCGCTTTTGCGTTCCCTCGCCGGTCTTCATGATTCCCGGGCTTTTTCCGCTGGTGCCGGGCGCCGGCGTGTACTGGACGACCTATTATGCGGTGGTCGGAGAACTTGGCCAGGCTGTACAATCAGGATATTCCGCGATCAAGTGCGGCGTGGCAATCGTGCTGGGAATTGTGTTTGTATTTGAAATACCGCAGCTTTTATTTAACAAGCTGGGAAGATGGGGCAGGCGCTGATGTATGGGTGTCTGTTGTAATAATTGATGAATCGTTTAAATGGTAATGAAGGGAGATGTCTCTGTGGAAAAGAAAGAACTGGCTGCGCAGGTGATTGCGCTTTTAAAAGAAGAGTATCCGGTTGATGAATGTACCCTGGATTATGATGAGGCCTGGAAGCTGCTGGTCAGCGTACGTCTGGCTGCGCAGTGTACGGACGCCCGGGTTAATGTGGTCGTGCAGGATCTTTATAGGAAGTTTCCGGACGTAAACGCGCTGGCCGAGGCGGAACCGGACGAAATCGAAGAGATCGTGCGCCCCTGCGGACTGGGCAGGAGCAAGGCCAGAGACATCAGTGCCTGCATGCGCGTGCTGCGGGACGAGTATGACGGAAAGGTGCCGGATGATTTTAATACGCTGCTGAAGCTTCCTGGCGTAGGCAGAAAAAGTGCAAATCTGGTCATGGGGGATGTCTTCGGGAAACCGGCGATTGTGACAGACACCCACTGCATCCGCCTCTGCAACCGTATCGGTCTGGTAGACGGGATCAAGGATCCTAAAAAAGTAGAGATGGCTCTCTGGAAGATCATTCCTCCTGAGGAGGGCAACAGCTTCTGCCATAGACTTGTCATGCACGGCCGCGCAGTATGCACGGCACGGACTAAACCATATTGCAGCCAATGCTGCCTTGCCGCCATCTGTGAAAAACACATTTGACAAAAGGACCCGATTATGAGATAATAAGTACAAATAATTGTACGCACAGGATAAAAGGATGTCATCCGCATCCAACAGATACAGGATTCCGTTTCGGAGATTTTCTCCGCCGCGGAGTCCTTTTGTGTATAAGGACCAGCACCCGCTGTAAGGACGATGATCAGCATAAGCTGGCTTAAATGCTGATCATCGTCCTTACAGCGGGCGGACAAGAGGCGAAGCCTCTCTGTCCGGCCACAGTGAAGAATGCGAAGCATTCTGAACATGTGGGTGCAGGTCCTGGGAACGAACGATGGGGCGGACAAGAGGCGAAGCCTCTCTGTCCGGCCACAGTGAAGAATGCGAAGCATTCTGAACATGTGGGTGCAGGTCCTGGGAACGAACGATGGGGCGGAGAGAAAGGAGGGGATTCATGCTGCAGGTCGGGACATTGATCGATGGAAGATACCGCATATTGCGGGAGATCGGCAGGGGAGGGACGGGCGTTGTATATCTGGTTTTAAATGAGCGGGCAGGCTGCCTGCGGGCGATGAAGGTACTGCAGTCCGGCAGGGGAGAGGATGGGCAGATTTATTCCGGCTGCGCGGATCCGGAGGCAGAGCTGCGCATCCTGCGGAGTCTACATCATCCCATGCTGCCGGAGATGGTTGATATTGTCAGACGGGAGGAGAGCTATTGTCTGATTATGCAGTTTATGGAGGGGGAGACGCTCGACAAGGTGGTGAGAAGAAGGAAGGTTTCGACAGGTGAAGTTCTTTCATGGGCAGCGCAGCTGTGTGGTCTCCTGCAGTACCTGCACGGCAGGCCGATTCCGGTCTACTATTATGATTTAAAGCCATCTAATATCATTCTGGATGAGAGCGGACGGCTGTCTTTGGTTGATTTTGGGAGTGCCAGGCTCCTGCAGGGCGGGAGGGAGGACTCTGTTCTGACCGGGACGCCTGGCTTTGCGGCACCGGAACGATGCCGGGGCAGGATGGGAGACGAGCGTTCCGATATTTACTCACTGGGGGCTGTGCTGTTTTATCTCTTGTGCGGCAATAAGCCGCATCCGGACATGTCTGCGCAGGAGTGCCGGCGGCAGCTGAGGAGCGCCGGCAGAGAGGGCACTGCCGCAAATGGCGCCGCCCGCCTGCTGGCGGACTGCCTGCGGACAGATCCGGCCCTGCGGCCGCAGGATGCAGGCTGCCTGCAGCGCCGGTTTCGTAGAACAGCCGGACTCTGGAGCCTGAGGATTGTCAGGCAGTATGCGGCGAGTCTGATTTTTTACTTGATTGCCGGGATGAGTGTATTGTGCCTTGCGGCTGCGCCGGCCTGTTATTATGCCTCTGTCGGCATGCGGGCAAGGGTCTATGAGAGGGACATTGACAGGGCGCCTTCTGCCGGAGAGGAGGAGAGAGTCCGTCTGCTCAGGGAGGCAATCGGCTTGTATCCGGACAGAGGAGACGCTTATCTTCTGCTGCTCGATGCCATGACGGATGACGGCGTTTTTTCTGCGGAAGAGAGCAGGCTTATGACACAGATTCTGTATGGGCGCGGCGTGGCCCGGAGGAAGGAGAATCAGGAGTATTTGCAGGCGGATAAGGCGGCGTATTTTCTTCTCTCCTACCGGATGGGGCTGGCTTATTATTATCAGGCAGGAGATAAAAGCAGTGCTGCGGCATGGTTTGGCAGGACACTGGATACGGAGATCAAAGAAGCAGACCTGAAGGAGGCGGAACAGATCAGAGAGAAGGCCGGGATTCTCCTGGATATGTGTGAATATGATAGGGAGCAGCTGCTGCATGCGGCAGGCCCTGAGCAGGAGCCCCGCGACTTATGGAACAGGATGGAGCGGCTGCTGCGGGCCGGGACGGAGCAGGCGGACAGCAAGGAAAACTTTTGGATTCTGGGCGAATGGCTGCATATGTTTTATGACAACATGGATTACCTGCGCAGGCAGGCAGGAGCGGAGAGGGTGGAGACGGCCATGCATACGCTAAAGACATATCTTCAGGAGCATGGCGGCGGCAAAGCAGACCTCATGGAGTTTTATGAGTATGTATGGGAGGACTGGCGTGTGCTGTGCGCAGATCTTCCGGAGCAGGAAGGAGATTGAGAGGGTATGATCTATAAAGACAGCGGTGAGATGGTGACGATGCTTATGGGGGCAGGCAGTATTTTTGCCGCATTGGCGATTGTTTTTGCTGCGACAGCCCTGATCTGGCACCGCAGGAAGCTGCGGAAAGGAAAGGCAAAAGGGTGCGGCCTGCAGATGCTTTTATTCCTGACAGCAGGGATTCCCTTTTTAGTGCTGCCCCTGGCGGTCTATGCAGCAGGAGGCGGGGAGAAGATGGAGATCCAGAAAGATATAAGGATGACGGGGGAGACGCAGCAAGGCGGGGAAGAGTCCAGGCAAATCCCGGAGACTGCTTCAGAGAATATGAGCGACATTTCTGAAACAGAGACTGTTGCGGAAACCATGACAGAGCCTGAGGAGACAGAGACAAAAGAAATGGTCTGGGATGAAAAGGAGATGAGCAGGATTCTGAAGAAAGCTAACCTTTCCTTTTGCAATGAAGCCGGCATTATGATCGATCAGAAGGAAATGGTGCTGCAGACCGGCGGCAAGGCAGACAGACCGGAGCAGGTAAAGATCCAGGTGAGGATCAGGGACTTTGATCCTGAGAAGATGCTGGCAGAGGGGACGCCGCTTGCTCTGCGGATTGAAGGCGGACAGGAGGCCTGGCAGAAGGAAGCGGCCGGTCGGATCAAACAGATCGACCAATGGAGAAAAGAGAAAGAGGAGTGGGTGTGGGAGTTTCCTTTTTCAAAAGATGGCCGATATCTGCTGCAGATTGGTTTCGTCAGTGATGAAGGGGTTTTTTCTGCCTGCGTAATGGCGGATCTGATACTGGATACAGAGAAACCGAGGGTATTTACGGACGGATGGCAGGGGGGCTCTTATTACAGCAGGGAGGATTGCAGTATCCCTTTGCGGGTGGAGGATGCAAACCCTGACCGGTCATGCCTTCCCCAGACACAGACAGAGGGGCTTTCGGCCGGATTCTATGGCTGGGAGAAAAGCGATGCCGGGCTGTCCGGCTCGCTGATCCTGCGCGGAGAAGGCACTGCCTATATGTCTTTTACGGCACGGGATCTGGCTGGAAATGTTTCTGAGATAGGCAGGCATGGCCCGGTTGTGATCGATAAGACGCCGCCTGAGATGCAGATTTTTTCGTCGGATGGAAATCTGCAGGACGGAGTTTTGTATGTATCTTCCCCGCAGAAGATTGTGATTGCGGCGAAGGATTCTTCCTTTGCGCCGGATCTGGGAGAACTGCGCATAGATACGGCCGGAGGAGACTGGAGGGCGGATGACTGGCGACAGGAGGAGGGAATCTGGTACAGATCTGTTTATCTGACACAGGACGGCAGTTATCAGGTTCGGGCACAGGGCAGCGATCTGGCAGGGAATCAAGCAGAAATATCCCTGCAGGACAAAATCGTGATCGATACGGCAGCACCGGCGATCCGCATCGAAGGTGCAGAGGATTCTTACTCCTACAGAAAAGGAGTGCGGTTGAAAGTCACAGGGAGTGATGACAATCTCTCATTTGACACAATGCGTATTGTCCTGCTGAATCAGCTGACCGGGCAGCTGACGGAAAGCAGCAGGAAAGAACGGGGAGATGCCGCTGCTTTTGAACTGGAAGCCCTGGAGGATGGTATTTATCTTCTGCAGGCAGAAGTGAAGGATGCAGCGGGCAATGAGAGGAAGGAGCAGATTCGATTTCGTGTGAATAAATCGGGCTCCAGGATCGAGCCGGATGAGGATACAGGGAGTATTTTGCTGTCCGGTTTTATGAAGGAAGCTTCTCCTCTGGTTTTTACGGAGCGTAATATAGATAAGCTGCAGGAGAGGCGGCTGGTTTTGAGCAGCGGCGGCCGGATCAGGCTTCTGAAGGAAGGTGCGGATTACCAGGTGGAGGAAAGAGAAGCGGAAAATGGTCTGCACAGCTATCAATACCGGATCCAGGCGGCTTGTTTTGCCGAAGAAGGTGAATATCATCTTCATATCTATACCAGGGATGCTGCAGGCAATGAATATACAGGAAGCCGTCAGGAGGCCCTGTTCCGGTTTACGGCAGATTATAAGTTGCCCGAGATCACAGTCTCCGGGCTGGAGGATGGCTTGCTTTACAGAAGCGGGGATCACTTTTTTACGATTTCGGTAAAGGATACGGTTGCCGCGGCGGCTCTGCGCGTTTATGTGAACGGCAGCCTGATTCTGGATAAGCAGGGAAAGGAGATCTGGGAGGTCGGCGGTGTTTTTTCACTGCACTTAACTCCCTCAGACAGCCTGCAGGAGATCAGGGCAGAAGCAGAGGATGCGGCAGGGCGCAAAACGGTAACACAGATTCGGGACGTTCTGATACAG